>CALLXA010000080.1 GCA_938015795.1 uncultured bacterium
TACTGCCTAGAATAATCATACATTTATTGGTGTTTACGGTTATCGGAATTGTGGTATATTTATATAGATTCCATATTACAGCAGTATTGCTATATTGGATATTCAGAGATACTTTAATATGAAAAAATACAGTATGGACAAAGCAACTGCTGATACGATAACGGAGTGTAAGATTCTACTAATGGAGGCTGTCAAAGATATAGCCGAATTAAAAAACAATAGTGTTAGCAGAGAAGCATACAAGAACCTAGATGACAGAGTCAAAAATATAGAGGGTAGTATTAGTAAAATAACTTGGGCAATAGTGATGGCTGTAATAGGGGCTGTGCTGTCTTTAGTTATTAAAAGTATATAAGATGAAAATATTGGAAAGAGTGAAGGATATTAAGACGAGCAGTATTCTGCTAAACATAATTTTAGTAGTAGTCATCTCATTTGTAGGGTTGATTATTTACTGGAGCATAAGACCATACGATATTGTCCAATGGAAGATTGACCAATACCAAACCACGAAGCAAGAATATAAAGTAGGTGAAGTCTTAACCTACAGAACAGCATTTTGTAAGAGAGGAAACTACATAGCCCATCAGATGCGAAGACTAGAAGACGGAGTTGTTTATTTATTTCCAGATTTGTCATCAAGCACCACGGAGGGCTGTTTAGACTTCATCTCCACAAGCACTACCGTTCCAAATGTTCCAACTGGAGAATATTTTTTTGAGATAGAGTTCATCTACAAAGTCAATCCAATCCGAGAAGTAAGATATACAATGCACAGCAATAGGTTCAAGATTGTAAATGACAATAACTTTTAAGAGGTAAAAAAATGGCGGAAATATATACTTCACTATTCAAAGGCAAGGTTCATATAACAACCCCGTATTCCAGTAAGCACCCTGCTTTAGATATGGGGAATTACAAAACAAGAAATCCAATATACTCTCCAAACAAGCTCGGAAAAGGAAAAGTTTCCAAACAAACTACAAGTTATACATACGGAGGTGTATTATACAAAGATGCATTGACTCAATGGATTAAGTATGACAATGGTTTTGAGTCCTGCACAGTTCACGGTTCGGTTGCTGACAGAATACTAAAAGTAGGGGATTTGGTAAAAGTAGGACAGCTAGTTTACAGGACTGGAAATAAAGGTTACAGCAAAGGCGACCATCTTCACTACCAATTAAAGAAGAACGGAGTTCTGGTTGACCCTACAAAATATGTGATGAACGATATGCCCATTGAAGCCCCTACAACCCCTCCTGCACAGACGGAGTGTGAGAAACGAGTGATAGAACTTGAAGCACAGGTAGCGGGGCTTAAATCAGCTGTAGGGAGTGCAGAAGTGGTAATAAAAACTAGGGACGACTCTATTAGACTTTTAACGGAAAGAAATACCTATTTGGAAGAAGTTACAAAAGAAACAAATAGCCAGTTCAAAGGGTTGGAGAAGTTACTAAAAGATATTCAAGACAAATGCGATAAGTTGTCCGAGGACTACAAAGCAGTTTCAGAGGAGTTAAAAGAACTTAAAGAGGGCAGAGATACTTGGATTAACAGATTGGCAGATATATTACATAAGTTATTTACTAAATAATATGTGGTGGTGGCAATTATTTTTCACTCTTGGCTTGATAAGTCTTTTGGTTGTTTACTTTCTAAAAGACTCGGAAGTTAGTTAAGTTTATTTTTATTTAATCAAAATGGAAAGTGTTATTACAAATCTCATAGAGAAGATACAGAATCCAGTTGTAAAGGCATTTGTATTTAGATTTTACAATGTCTTCAAGAGTATAGTTCTTCCAATCGTTCTAGGTGTAATTCTTTTTGAATTAAAGGAACACGGTAATTTTGAAGGACTGATTGATAAAAAGGTATGGGTTGAAGCCATATATTCAATAGTTCTAGCACTTGTAGGAAGTGCAGTCGCAGGATTGGACAAAATCAATCGTATGAAAAAATAAATATTGGTGATTGAATTGGAAGACGGTTCACAACTCCTTTTCGCCGTCTTCCTATTAAGCTACTAATAGCTCGTTCAAAATCCCACTACGGAGGTGTATCGTGTCTTCTACCATCAAAGGTTGGAAACTTGCTATTCACGAAAGAGAGTGTTACAAGTGCAAAATCTGTGGAAGTAGTTATCAATTAACTGTTCATCACAAAATCCCATTGGCGAGAGGAGGGAAAAGTAATCCAGATAATTGTGTTTGTTGGTGTCATATTTGCCATAACTTATTCCACAAAAGATATGGTTTAACCACTTCTGACGATTACGGAAATCCCGTTGGAGAAATAAGAGATACAAGAGTATCAAAACCATCAAGAAAGAGAAGAAGAAAGTTAAAAAAGAAGCACCATAGATAGTAGGTAGAGAGGGTATTAAAAATATCTTTGGTATAGATACCCTCTCTTTGTCTTATATGCTATATTGAAGTATGAAAGATTTTGTAATCTATCATAACTACATACCAAAAGTAGGAGGGATAGAATCAGCAGTCTATAATTTGGCAAGTGGATTGAATAAAAAAGGCTACAATGTAACGATAGTCTATACAAGTGCCGAGAGCTATGAGAGTTTATTCCACTATGCCAAAGTAGCAGATGTCGTTAGAGTTGATACCAGAGAAATATATTGTGATGTGTGTTTAATAGCAAGTAATCATTTAATCCCTGATAACATAAAGGCAGATAGATACCTACAATGGGTCCACTCCGATTATGATAAATACAATCTAAAACTAACAAATAAAGGAAAGGTGGAGTATGTCGCAGTTAGTAAACATTGTTCAGAAGTAATTAAGAAAAGGGAGAAGATAGAGTGTAAAGTTATTTATAACCTCATAGACCAAGATTTCGGAAATGATAAAAGAAAGATTTTAAGACTTGTTACCAATTCTAGAGTATCACCAGAGAAGGGATTTGAAAGGGCTTTCAAGTTAGCAAACTCATTAAAGGAAAGTAATATACGATTCTCTTGGGTTATCTATGGCGACAATTCTCATTATCCAAAAGAATATTGGGGTTGGATAGACAAGTTCAGACCTATTGAAGAAGTCCAATGGGTAGGATACAAAAGTGATGTTTCAATCGGATTAACCAATGCTGATTATCTAGTTCAATTATCAGATTTTGAGGGTTGCCCTCTTTCAATCCTAGAAGCATTAAAGATGGAAGTTCCCTGCCTAGTAACAAACTGGGGTGGAGTAAAGGAACTCATAACAGACGGAGTTAATGGATATATTCTTCCAATGAATATGAAAGATATAGATGTGGACAAAATTGTGGATAAGATACCAAAGTTTAAGTATAAGCCACTTTCTAATGTGGATAGCTGGATTAAGTTAATAGAAAAGGATAATGGATAATTCAGAAGTAATATTCAAGCCAGTTACACAAAGGCACGATAGGGTTCTCATAGTTGGTGGAGGAGAAAGTCTAACGGATTTTGATATGGATTTACTAAAAGACTTCAAAGGAGCAATCATTTGTGTAAACAATATCGTGTATCATCTTCCAAGAGCAGATTACTGGATAACTGTGGACCCAATGCACAACGGAGAACCACAAGTAGCATTAACAGACAAGGTGAAAGGTGTTTATTATTTCTGTGCCTTTCCAGACCTGAAAAAAGAGCCATTTGACAGTCCGTATTACAAAGCAGTTGATGATGTTCATTACCTAGAAAGGATAGTTCCTATTAACGAAGAAGATGGAGGACAAGGAGATTATAGCTTACAAGAAGACAAGGACAAAATTACAACTGGGGATAGTTGTTATGGAGCATTAGGATTGGCATACCATTTTGAAGCAAAAGAAATAATCCTACTCGGAATAGATGTTTACGGGTTCGGTCATTGGTATAACAAATCAGATGCCTACAACCGAGGGTGGGGGAAGAAGTTTAGAGAATACAAGAGCAAAGTTCCGTTGATATACAAACAGAGTGTTCCTCAATGGAATAAGAGGGGAGCAAAGGTGGTAAATGGTTCTCTTAACAGCAAGATTACTTGCTTTGAAAGAACCACACCAGAAAAAGCATTTACTTATTTTGACAAATAAAAATGGTAATAATAAAAACAATAAGAACATATTTTGATGTTGTTCTAAACAAATCAATCACATCTGGATTTGTCAATCGTGTTCCACCTGCGAGGGCGAGAAAATTGCTTTCAATGGGGTTAGCAGAGGTGTTGGAAATAGATAAGTTAAAAAAAAGAGAACAATGAAGTTTATTAAAAAAGAAACATTTTATCCCTTTCCAGTTCACGAGTGGAATCTTCCTGCGGGACATACTTGCCCGTTCGCCAAAGATTGTAAAATTATGGTCAATCGCTATAGTGGGAAGTTCAATATCATTGGAGATAAGTTCCGTTGTTATGCAGCAATCTCCGAGAGGTTTCCTGCCGTAAGAAATATGAGATGGAAGAACTACGAAGAAGTAGTAGAGCTATTAAAGAAGAAAGAGATAATACAAATACCACCACGGGCAACCCATATTAGAATACACGGGAGTGGAGATTTTTTCAGTCAAGAATATTTTGATATGTGGTTAGAAGTTTGTAGGAGAAATCCAAAGGTAAAGTTCTGGGCATTTACAAAAAGTCTTCAATTCTGGATAAACCGACTAGACCAGATACCAGAGAACTTGACACTACAGGCAAGTAAAGGTGGATTTCAAGACAATCTAATTAAGGTGTATAATCTAAAGTATGCAGAGGTATTTACTGATATTGGAGAAGCAATCAGGAGTGGACTTCCCATAGATACAGATGATACCTATGCTATGAGTGGGAATCAGAGTTTTGCTTTGTTGGATAATAACAAATATTCAAAGAAAGTTCCGATTCAAGAGTTAATAGATAATTTTATCAAAACTTCCAAATGAAACAGTTGTTAGCATTTAAGAGAGGGAGTAAGTATTACCTAAAGATATACGGAGCAGAATACGAGTTGGTATTGCCATCAGAAGTGGTAGCAAAACCACTTTCGGAGAACTTAAAAAAGAAAATAGCAGGGAAGACAGTAACCAAGAAAAAGTAGTTCTGGAAAAGGATAATATAGCTCTTTATTTCTTCTAAAGAATACTATATATTTTAATATGGACTATAAAAAGTGAGTGTTCCATATTTTAATGTGTGTTCCTGTGGGCTGGTAGGTTTACTCAACTTTCCTACCACCCTACAAGAGCAGAAAGGAGTTTCAATGGAAGAAATAATCAGCAAACGAGATGGTGATGCCTACGAAGTGATTGGTTACGAACCAGTTATTTTAGAGGAGAAAGAAAAAGAACCAGAAATATACAACCTACAATATCTGGTTTATCGGTTAGATATTCAAAGAGAATACAAGTTAAGTGATTTAGAAACTAAAATTATTAGTTTTATCTTAAGTTACTCAAATGTTTCGGACAACTTCTACTTCGGGAATAGTAGTTTAGCAAGGATATTTGAAAAGGTAGAACAGAGTATCTGCAATGCCATAACCGCTTTAGAGGAGAAAGGATTGGTTTCTTGTTCTTACAGAATGAAAGCAAATGGGGGGAAAGTTAGATATATCCGACTATTAGAAAACTCATATTCCAAGTATAAGAAAAGTTATAGTCAGAATATAAGAAAAGTTATAAAGAATAATAATAAGATAAATAATAATAAGATAAATATATATATGTCCAATTTTTCTAGTTTCTGGGAACAATATCCTAAAAAGGTAAGCAAAAAGAAAACCGAGGAGATATTTAATAGGATAGTAACTTCTAAAAAGAAAGAGCAAGAGATAATACAGGGACTTCTCAAATACAAGAAGAAGTGGCTAGGAGAAAAGACAGATATAAAATATATTCCAAACCCTACAACTTGGTTAAACCAAGCAAGATGGGAAGACGAAGTAATTATCAGCAACGAACAGTTTAACAAGTATGCCAGAGATAGAGAAAAGAAGTGGGAAGAAGTTAAGCAAAAAGAGAAGATAGATTACAAGGTTGATGATGGTAGTGGTGGACTCATATCATTAAAAGAGTTATTAAACAAGGAGAAATAGATATTAGATATTTAATATATAATACTATATAATTAAGAATTAAGTTAAGTTGAGGGTAAATAAGATGAGATACACAGTAACAGTTGAAAAGGAAGCCAAGATAAGTTCTGGCACTTCTTTAGCAATCCAGAAGTTCAAGGATATGCTCAAGTCAGAAAGGAAGACAGAACAGTTACAAGGGGAGTTGGAAATGTGGTTAAAAGAGATTCCAAAAGACGAGTTCAATGCCTATGTGGAAATAACAGAAGAAATGAGAAACAGAATAGAGCAGGGTAAGTAAAAAGCCTTGCTAGAAAAGGATAAAATAGCTCTTTACATTTTATATATATTCTTATATAATGTTAATATAGTTAAGTTAAGTTAAGTAAAAAAAAGATGAGAAACACAAAAAGTTTAGAGAGTATCGCAAAGGCAATAGAGGATTTGGGACAAGTTAAAAGAGATATCCTCTTAAAGGTAGGAAACATAGAGGATAACTCCAGTATAGTATTCACAAACTTAATGATTGATAAGACAAATGAATTGATTAGACTTTTACAGTATAGAGAAATGGTAGAAAGAAACAGGTAATTGACTACTCGGAGGGTTTTAGAGATAGAACCCTCACAGTAGGAAACTACAAAATAAGTTGTTAGTCAAAAAGTATGTCCACAAGAGCAAATATAATTATCAAAGACAAACACAGTAAGTTATATTTTTACAGACACTCGGACGGGTATCCAGAAGTAACAATGGAAAGCCTAAAGGGGTTCTGTGGTATGTATCACAATCAGTTAAGAAACAATGTAAGCCAAAGTTCAGGTTGGTTGATTTTGTTAGGAGCAGTTGAGTATGGTTTCAAAGGAGAAATACAAAACAATGATAAGTTTTCAGGTTGGAAAGTAGGAGCATACGAACCAACGACAGGCATACACGGAGATATAGAATATCTTTATGTGATTGATTTAGAAAAAGAAAGTTTAAGTTGTTACCAAATCAAGTGGGAATTAGGTTATGAGATAACAGAGGAGAATATCCTAAAAGAAAAACCAGTATTGGTTCATAATTTTACAGCAAAGGAGAATTAGTATGGAACTTTCAGAGGTTAGAAAATTAGCATTAGAGTTAATCAAAGAAAATGGGGCAACCTGTTGGTTTACATTTTCAGAAGCAAGAAGACAACTTGGCTGTTATTCTCCAAAGGATAATACAATCCATATTTCAAAGAGTTTAGCAGAACTAAACAATAAGAAAGTAGTCAAAGATGTTCTACTACACGAGATAGCACACTCTTTAACAAGAGGACACGGACACGACAGAGTCTTCAAGAGATTATGTTCAGAGTTAGGCTGTTCTCAAAAGACTTTCATTGAATTGGAAATTAACAAAGAAGAAAAGAGATACCTATACACTTGTAAGAATTGTGGGAAAGTAATCCAAAGACATACTAAAAATTACACAACTGCTTGTTTGAGTTGTTGTAAAAAGTATAACAAGGGAGAGTATAGCAAAAAGTATTTATTTAATATTAGTGAAAATCCTTTATATGAAAAACGAGTTTAATGTAACAAGAAAAGTAGATGACCCATATGCCATTTACAGGAGCTTTCTTCTTCCAGAGTGGGAGTGGCGAGTATTAAAGAAATGGCAAGTAGATGATAACAAGCCACTAGCAAGATGGTTTTGTGCAGTTAAGTCGCCCTATACCTACGGAGAGTGGGAATACGGAGATGTCTATGTATCAGAAATAAGAGAAGCAAAGTGTTATGAAGTTAAGTTAAGATAGAATAACAATGACAATAACCAAAGATGAGTTTATGAGATACGAACAGTTAAGAAAGAGTGGAATAACAAATATGTTTGACCTAGAAGTGGTTATGAGTATTACTTGGCTATCTAAAGAGAAGGTTCTATTTATTATGAAGAACTATGAAAAACTATATGAGAAACTTATAGCAGAGAGTGGAAAGGAATATAGAAGAAGTAGATATGCACTAAACTAACTAATAAGAAAGAGTGCTTTACTTCTTTAGAAGATAATATATAATTAAGTATATTAAAAATAAATTGTAAGAAAGGAAAATTATTTATTTTAGTATTTAGAAAAGGAGCAATAAGATGAGAAAAGATATTCCAAAAGAGTTCATAACGACCATACAAGGGGGCAAAGAGTTCATAACCTACGAGGGTTTGTTAAACCTATTCCACGAAAACGGTGGAAAGGAAATCCAGACAGAGTTGGTTCAAAGTTTATTAGGAGAAGAAGTATTTTTTGTTTTCAAAGCAGTAGTAACAGGAGAGAGAGGAACATACACAGGCTACGGAGATGCTTGTAAAGGCAATGTAGGTTCTTTAATCGTAAAACATATGATGAGGATGGCAGAAACGAGAGCCAAAGCAAGAGCATTAAGGGATTACAGTAATATCGGTATGTGTTCAATAGAGGAGATAGACTAACAATGAACAAGTTTAACGAAACAAGAGAACAGTTAGTAAAGAAAGGCTACGGAGAGCATAGAGCCAAGTTAGGCAACGGAGTAGAAATGGTTTACACAAATCTATCTCCGATACAAAGAATTGAGAACATAGGAAAGGAAATAAGAAGCAAGGAAAGAATTGCTAAAGCAAATAAAAAGGAGCTTTCCTATGTTAAAGGTTTAGAGTTACGAAAGAAGATAGAAGAAACAATCCAAGCTATAGACAAAGAGTTTGGAAATAATTTTAGTAAAAATTGAGATGTTAAAAATTACAAAAAACGGAATAGAGGGTTCTTACAATTTAAGTGATATGTTATACGAAGATATGATTTGGTTATTAGACCAGACAAAGAGAAAAGCAAACGAGTTTGAAAAACTGGCAGAGAAAATAGAACTAGACCAAAACACTTGGAATTATTTTTGGAAGAAGGTTAGAGATTACAGGGCAGAAGCAGAAGTGATAGAAATTGTTATCAATGACAAGGACAAAATGGTAACACAAGAGGAGTTTGAAGTAGTTAAGCAAATATTGGGTTCACCAATAGATACAGTAAGTAACTGCTGTGGAGAGCCAGTAATCTACGGAGATATATGTTCAGACTGTAAGGAGCATTGTTCTAAAGTTTACATATTCTAAATATGAAAGAAATGGTTTACAAACAAAACGGAATAGACATTTACTACTACAATTACAAAGAACCATTTATTAAGTTCAAAGGTGGTTTTGGATTTGAAGGAGCATTAGGCTATTCCTTGGACAAAAAGAAAGTTCAATGTCATTTCTGCGGAGAGTTTTACAAATCAATCAGAAGTTCCCATATTCAGACCTGCGAGGGTGTAAAGAGATATGAGAAGAAGAACAATGTTCTCATAGAAGACACCAACGACTACAAAGATATTGTTGGACTCAATAGGACTTCGGCTCTCATAGGGGAAGAAACAAGATTGAAGTTAATCCAAAATGCCATTGACTGTAACAAGAAATTACAAGTAAGTAAGTGGAATGATAAAGAACAAAAAAAGGAAAGGGGGAAAAAGCTATCAGAAAGAAACAGAAGAAGAACAGGAGAAAAAATCTCAATGGAAAAGAGAAACAAATCAGGAACTTGCCCTGTTCAATTACTAGAAAGAATAAAAGAAGTTCATCAGGCTCTTGGTCATACTCCTACAAAAAAAGAGTTCTACAATTTCTTCAAGGGAAAGTATCTGGGAGCAATATACCAAGTCCACGGAAGTTGGGTAGAAGCAGTTAAAAAGGCAGGATTTATTCCTGTATCTTTGTCTGATGAGCATAGGGAGTATGAATATACAAACGAACAGTTATTACAGGCTCTACGAGAGTTCTACGAGAGGTTTGGAAGACTATCTACTTCAAGCGACCATACCAGAGGACTACTTCCAAGTTATTGGACATACACAAACAGGTTTGGAAGTATTAACAACGCCAGAAGACAAGCAGAGCTTCCAGTTAAGTATAAGGTTGGAACATTTAAGTATATCTACGATTACTCAAGCTGTAATAGTAGGTATCTGGTTAAGAAATAAGTTTAGTATTAGAAATATGGGAAGATATTATAGTGGAGATATAGAGGGGAAGTTTTGGTTTGGAGTTCAAGCAAGTAATGACGCTGATTTTTTCGGAGTAGTAGGTTATCAGCCGAGTGAATTACATTACAATTTTTGGAGGGAAGATTTACCAAAGATTAAAGAGGGTATAAAAAGATGTGAAAAAGAACTTGGGAAAGAAAGCAAAAAGTTGGAAGTATTTTTCAAGGACAAACCTTTCTACAATGAAAGTGAATTGGCAGAAGAATTAAAAATAGACATTGTCAAAGTTCCATCTCTATTGGAGTGGTATGCCAGACTTTTACTTGGAATTAAGATAAAAGAGTGTGTAGAGAAGAACGGAAGTTGTGATTTTGTTGCGGAGCAGTAAATAAGTTTAGTTATATATAAGATGAAAGATTGGAAACAAGAATTAGAGGAGATATTAGAAGAAGAAACAGATACGGGAAGGAATATGATACCGAAGTATGCAAGATGTTATGCAAGAATTATATTAGAAAACTTCATATCCCAAGAAATAGAGAAAGCAAGGCAAGAGGGGATAAAAGATGGAATGAGAGGAATGATAGATATACTGTGCGAGAAAGGTTGTGGTTCTATGTTCGCAGTTATTGAGGAAAAAGATGTGAATAAAAAGATAAAAGAGTTATTATCTAAACTAACAACAAAGTAATATGGAAAAGAAAAGTCCTTGGGAGATAAGACAAAAGTTTATCTACTTAAAATGTAAGTCTATGAGGAAAAAGAAACAGGAGAAATTAGAAAAAGAGAGTCCAGTTGAGCAAAAACAACCTGTCTTTAGAGTTATCAAAAAGGATATTAACTTAAAAACCAAAGAAGATGAAAAGTAAAATAGAGAAGTTAAGAGGAGAGATAGCTTTACAACCAGAAATATCCTTTGTTTTAAGTGCTATTTTGGAGAAACAGGGAGAAATAATAGACTACCTCAACTCGCAAGACAAAGAGGAGGAGTTGACAGACAAAAAGAAAGCTATTGACAAGGGGGTTGACAGGAAGGACACCCCAGAGAAGTGGGAGGACAGGATAAGAGATTTAATATTAGATATAAGTGCTGATAGATTAGTTAGTAGTGAAAAAGTAGTTGCTATAGTTCAATCCCTCCTAGATGATAGGGAAAGGGAGGTGTTGGAGGATATATTGGGAGAAACAAGTAAAAGAATAGAAACTTGTGATTACAGAGAAAGAGGTAACCAAATCTGGGAGGTTATCAATGAAAAATTAAAATTAAACAGTAAGAAGAAATGAAGACATTAACAAAGGGAGAATTAAAGGCAGAGATATTAGCTTTAGAGAAATATATATCAGACAGAAATCTCAATAAGGGGACTGAAGACGAATTGAGAAAGAGGGCAGAAAGCTACAAGGCACAACTGATAGTTTACAAAGGCATAGTTCAAGAGTTGTTAGATAAACTTATAGAGGGAAATAAATGAAAGTAATACAAGCAGAATTAAAAAATTACAGCAGACGAGCAGACGATTCAGTTAGTTTCAAATGCGACTCTCTTATAGAATTAAGCAGTAAAGAAGTTGGAGAAATAGACAGTTACCGTGGTTGTGTAGCAGTTCTGGTTCTAACGGACAGTATAATTGGCAATGAGGTAAACATAGACATAGACAATATACTTCAGAACTTGCCAGAGAACGACACCATTACAAACTACAAGACACCAAGTAAGAGATTCCGAGATGTCCTGTGGAGATTACTAGAGCAAGAGTTAAAAAGACAACCTACCAAAGAGGAGTTTACAGATTACTACATTAGAGAGTATAATAAGATTACAGAACATTACAAAAGTAAGTTTGAAAATAATTTAATAGATGAAAAAGATGGAGAATAAAAACAAGTGGACAGCTGTAAGAATATCTAAAGAGATGGGAATATATTTCCAGACTGTAGATAAGAGATTCCATAGCAAGTATGCCAAAGAAAGATGGGGTGTAGTTGCAGGAAAGTTACCAGATGGAAGTATCAAGAGATATGTTCCAGAAGACAAAATACACCTGTGGGAGAATCCTACAAACTATGTAGGAAGACCAGTCTTTGAATAACTTGAAACAACTGCCAATGTATAAGTCAATCAAATATAGAGTTCCAGAGAAGATAACACAAGCAGTTGCAGAGTTTCTATCAAGTCATAATATTGCTAACAGAGGAGAGTTTGACGGAAGTTACCAGAACCAGTTTGACGGAAAGGTTGGAGAGTGTGTTGTATATTCCAGATTATTCAAGAAGATGCTCAACCTTAACGGGGGTGATGGCTTTGACGGAGGTGTGGACATAAGATACAAGGGGTTCACAATAGATGTAAAGACAATGGGAAGAAAGACATATACAAGAGATAGTTCAGCCAATAACTTCACAGACTTACAAAAGAAATACCCAACGGACATACTTGTATTTTGTAGCTTTAACAAGAAAGAAAACATTTTGGAGATATGTGGTTGGATATTCAAGTGTGAATTGGAAGAAAAAGGGTTATTCAGAAGCAAAGGAAGTTCCGTAATGAGAGGTGATGGACTTTCATTTATTTGTGATACGGATATGTGGGAAGTTTCAAACGACAAGTTATACCCATTTAGCTATCTAGAAAGTTACGAGAGCGATACATTAAAAAAGGTTCAATGTGATAGAATAAATAAAAGATGATAATAACAACCTACACAAAGAAAGGAACTTGGAAACGACAAAGGTGTGATATTTGTAGTCATATTCGTTGGTGTTGTCAGCACCACATTTACGGAAGAAGAACAGCAGATGATGTTATATGGGTATGTAGCAATGGTAACCCTGCTGGTGTATTATATACAGAGGCTTGTCATCAGAGAATACACAATCCAACAGCATTTGGACTTCCAAGTAGTTGGGCTTACGATAATGGCTATCTACAAAGAACGGACAGTAAATACAGACCAAAAAAGAGTAAACCAAGCAAGTGGAAATTAAAAATATAAGTTAATATCAAACGACTATGAAATGGCACACGGAAGTTCGTAAAGTATCAGACCTGAAGAACTGGGAAGACAACCCAAGAACCATATCCAACGAGGCATACAAAGAGCTGAAGAAGTCAATCAACGACCTCGGTAATTTTGAGCCATTGGTAATTAACACAGACGGAACTGTATTAGCAGGTAACCAGAGGCTTAAAATCCACGCAGAAAGAGGCGACACCGAGGTAGAAGTAAGTGTTCCCGAAAGAGAATTGACACCAGAAGAAGTTAAGAAGATAGGGATAATCAGTAACAGGCACTCTGGAGAGTGGGATATGGACAAACTAGCCAACGAGTTTGAAGAAGTCCTAGACGAGCTAGGCTTTGACGAGCTTCTTCTTCCAGAGGATACCAAGATAGACAACCTCTATACAAGAGAGGTAAAGACTCCAATATACGACACGGAGAACACAAGACCACCACTAGAAGAACTTGTGGATAAGTCAAAAGTTATAGAGCTAAATAACTTGATAAATAGTTCCAATATTCCAGAAGAAGTAAAAGATTTTCTGAAGATAGCGAGTTCCAGATTCTACACTTTCAATTTCAGCAAGATAGCCGACTACTATGCCAATTCAGACGAAGAAGTCCAAGACATTATGGAGAAATTAGTCCTAGTCATCATAGACTACAACAAAGCCATAGAGGGGGGTTTTTTTGATTTTGTAACTAAAGTAATAGAAGAACAGGAAGAAGAATATGGAGAATAGAAACTCTGCAGTATTTATTCTAACAAACGGAAGACCAGATAGGGTTTACACAATACAGACTCTACTTAATCAGGGCTATACAGGAAAGTATTATCTCATAATAGACAACCTAGACAAAACAGCCGACAGATACAAAGAACTCTATGGAGATAAAGTAGTAGTTTTTGACAAGGAAGACATAGCAAGGAGATATGATACGGGCGATAACTTCAATGATATGAGGGCAATTTTCTATGCTCGTAATGCTAGTTTTGAAATTGCCAAGAAACTCGGAATAGAATATTTTATTCAGCTAGATGACGATTATCTGGACTTCTCATTTAGGTTTAATAGCAAGAAACAGTTTCAGCACCATACGATTAAGAACCTAGACCGAGTGTTTGAGTATATGTTTCAGCTCTACGATACAAGTGGGGCATTAACAATCGCTATGGCTCAAGGTGGAGATTACGTAGGAGGTGGAGATGGCTTTGGAAAGGACATAAGAATTAAAAGAAAGGCAATGAATAGTTTCTTCTGTTCTACTAAAAGACCTTTCCAATTCTACGGAAGAATAAACGAAGATGTTAATACCTACACTTTATTAGGACTAAAAGGAGAATTGATATTCACTCCAAACATAGTAGCATTAAACCAAGTAACTACACAGGCAAATCCCGGAGGTATGGCAGAAATGTATTTAGACAACGGAACTTTCCTAAAATCTTTCTATAGCGTAATGTATGCACCGTCTTGTGTTAAAATATCACAGATGGGAAACAAGTATAAAAGAATCCATCATAAAGTCCTGTGGAATAATTGCACACCAAAAATAATAAGTTGTGAAAAAAAGAAAAATGGTTTATCTTAATGGTGACATAGAGAATAACAAGAAATACAAAAAGGTATTTGATAGGTATTTAGCAAGTCCTAGTTTCTCCGACAAATGCAAAGAGCTAAAGAAGACTATCAAAGCACAAGAGCTAGAAGACAAGAGAGCAGAGAAAGAGGAGAAAGCAAAATTAAGATTATTCTAATTTACTATGGGAAACGACAAGAAAAACGACAATGGAGTTCCTAATGCAGTGAAGTTTACTCAAGACTATCAACCTACACCAGAAGCAAAGAGCAAGGGTTGGCAACGGAAACTAGAAGCACAAAAGATAATGGACGAGATACTCAATCTAACAAGTATGAGTTACAAGGAAGTAAAAGACTTAATGGACGACATACAAGCCAACCCAGAGAAACATACATTAAGAGAAGTCAAACTAGCAAACTATCTAATGGAAAGAAAATACACGGTAGATTACCTAGACCGACATATATCTAAAGCTCCACAAGAAGTAGATGTAACAAGCAAGGGAGAAAAGATAGAGTCTGTAGTCGTTAAGTTTATACACGGAAACAATGAAACTAGTAATGGAAGCAACGGAGATTCTGGAGAAGACGACACTACTAGAGAAGAAGTATAAGATAATATGCCACGAGGGAGGTTCTAGAAGTTCAAAGACTTGGTCAATCTTCCAGTTCTTTTTTCTAAAGGCTATACAGGGTGAAAATATAACCATCACTATTGTTAGGGATAAACTCTCTTGGATAAAATCTACACTTCTAAAAGACTTCCAAGAAATGACCGAGCTATATCATCTTCCAGTAACACCAGAAATAAATCTCAATCGTGCAGACCAAGTGTATTACATTAACGGAAGTGAGTTCTCTTTCTACGGACTAGATTATTCAGAGAAACTCCACGGAAGAAGCCAAGATTGGTTCTGGATAAACGAAACAATGGAGGTAGCCAAGAAGCATTTTGACCAGTTAGAAATGAGAACACGAATAGGAGGGATATTAGACTACAACCCATCAGATGATATGCATTGGGTATTTGATTTACAGAAAAGACCAGATGTAGGAGTTATCAAGTCCACAATGTTAGACAACCCTTTCTTGCCACAATCCATCAGGGATAAGATATTGAGTTACGAACCTACAGAGGAGAACATTAAAAACGGGACTGCTGATAATTATATGTGGGAAGTTTATGGAAAGGGACAGAAAGCTAGACTGCAGGGAGCAATCTATACCAACTGGGATACTGTAGATTCAGTCCCAGAAGAAGCCAAGTTCATAGGTTTTGGACAAGACTTCGGATATACCAATGACCCTACAACTTTAATAGCTATGTATATGATGGACAATGAAATCTATGCAGACCAATGGTTATACAGAACCAATATGACCAATCAGGACATAGTTACAGAATACAAAGCACTAGGAGTTAAGCCACTAGACATTATATTCGCAGACAGTTCAGAGCCAAAGAGTATAGAAGAAATCAGAAGAAGTGGTTTCAATATCCGACCAGTTACAAAAGGAGCAGATAGTGTTATGTATGGAATAGACTTGCTCAAGCAATACAAGATGCATATTACTAAAAGAAGTGCCGAACTAGAAGCAGAATTAAGAAAGTATAAGTATATGGAGGACAAGACAGGTAGAGTTCTCAATAAACCAGTTGATAGTTTCAATCACGGACTTGATGCTCTCCGTTACATAGCTACTATGACATTGGGAAACAAGATTAAGTTTCAGAGTTTTAGTCGTGGTGAAATTGGTATTTAACTCCGATTGTGATACGATATATTGTATAACTTAAAAACATTAAAACAAATGTTTACAATTTCAAAGGATAGGAAACTAACAGCGACACTCATTAAAAGTGCCATTGAGTATAACGAGATGGAAAGGGAGAAGTATAATAAACTAGAAAGATATTACAGAGGAGAACACGAAATCCTAGACAGGGTTAAACCTCTAACAGCAAAGAACACAAGAATTGTTGTGAATCACCCGAACTATATTGTAGATATTTCGGTTGGTTATCTACTAGGAAACCCAGTAGAGTATCAGGTATCAGACCAATACAATATAGACGAGATTAAGAATCAATATAAGAAACAAACCATAGCCGACCTAGACAATGAAATAGCAAAAGATACTGCAACCTTTGGAACACAATACGAATTGGTTTACAATTCAGAGAACGAGGTAAGAAGTAAAGATATAGATGTTCGTAATGCCATATGTGTTTATGATGATACAGTAGAACACAACAAGATGTTCGGCATTATATACAGTCTAGGAAAGAAGAAAGGAGAGTATTTAGATATTACAGTTTACGATAACAATTCCAAGTATCAATGTGCTAGTTCTGATAAACAGATTGTTATAGGAAAACCAGAGCCACACAAGTTTGGTAAAGTTCCATTGATTGAATACAGAAACAACAGCGAACACATAGGAGATTTTGAGCAGGTTATTAGTTTAATAGATGCATACAATATACTTCAATCAGACCGAGTCAATGACAAGGAACAGTTAGTAGAGGCAATCCTCGTTGGTTACGGAGTAACACTAGAGAAAGAGCAGATGGCAGACTTGAGAAATAATAGAACTGCCTTTGGACTTCCAATAGATTCAAAGATGGAATACTTAATCAAAATGATGGACGAGGGGCAGGTAGATATATTAAGAAAAACCCTAGAGAACGATATACACAAAATATCTAAAGTTCCAAATATGAGTGATGAGAACTTCGCAGGAGATTCATCAGGGGTAGCCATAAGATACAAGCTACTAGCATTTGAACAGCATATAAGTAGCAAGTCCAGATTTTTTGAAAAGGGATTAAAAGAAAGGTTTGAGCTGTATAATAACTATCTAGTAAGTATTAACAAGATGAGTATAGTTCCTACATACGAATTGGATATACGATTCAAGAAAAATCTACCACAGAACGAATTAGAAATCAGTCAAGTAATTAACAACCTTTCAGGATTTGTAGATGATGAAACCCTAGTAGGACTGCTTCCATTTGTAACTGATGCTAAAAAGACAGTAGAAGTCAATGCTCAAGAAGAACAAGAAAAATACAAAGCAGAAGCACAAGCATTTGGAACTCCAAACCCTACGGAATAAGTTTAACAGAGTAGTGGTATGAATAGAGCAAAGAAAGACACACTCCTGCGATTAAACAAAGAATACTGGGAGAACAGAACTCTGTTACGAGAGGTGGAATCAGAAGTCAAAGGGCTAAAAATAAGTGGCGAAGTTCTAAAGGTTTACGACCAAGCACTAGAGAATATCCGTAAAGAAATAAACAATATCTACAGTAAATATTCCGACAAAACAGGACTAGATGTAGCAGAGATAACAAGGATATTGGACGGAGTGGACAGAAACAAGTTTGTAGAGAGTATAGCAGTCAATATGAAAAGACGAGGATTGAAGTTTGAAGATTATTTTGACAAGGGTTATATCAAGAGATTAACACGATTAGAGGCTCTAAAACAGCAGATATATTGGGAGATACAAGGTATAGCACCAGAGATAACAGAAATAGAAAGAAAAGGTTTTGAGAAAATGATTAGGGATAGTTACAGAACAGCCAAAACAGATTTAAGAAATCAAACAGGAGGTTCTACGAGCTTCAACGACCTAGATACAAAAGTAGTAGAAAAGATTATGAATAGTCGTTGGGTTAATGGTAATTATTCTTCCAGAACATTTGCTAACATAGACAATTTTGCTTTACAAGCAAGAGATATAATTGGTGGAGGATTATCCACGGGTATATCACTAGAGAAGATGTCAAGACAGGTTAGAGATGCCTTTGGTGTCGCCAAGTATGAAGCTACAAGATTGGTTAGAACCGAAACAGGATACTTTCACAACCAAGTAGAACTACAAAGCTACAAAGACGAGGGTGTTGAGTATTACAGATTGCTTGTTGTGTTAGATGGTAGGACTTCAGATATATGTTTAGACCTGGCCGAAGACGATAGAATATACAAAACAAGCGAGATTGAAGTTGGAGAAAATTATCCTCCCTTTCACCCGAATTGTAGGACAGTTCCAGAAGTGGTTTTCCCTAACGAATTGATAGGAAAGGAAGTTTTAGACCTACAAGAGAATACAGATGATTCAATGTTCTCCGAGATATATGAAACAAGCATACAAGGTTTAGAGAGTCAAGGTTGGAAAAGAAGATAATTGACTTGGAGATTAAGATGTGAAATGATATATATATAACAACCTGCAGAGGGTTATACTGTTAAGTTTATCTAATGTCATTATGACAGAAGAAATAAAAAAGACACCAGAGGCAGAAACTCCAGAAGCCCCAGAAAAGGTGGAAGTCAAGGAGGAGAAACTTTTAACACAAGACCAGTTTAACAAGGCACTTCAAGAACGATTAGCAAAAGAAAAAGCAAAGTTCACAGAAGAAGTGAAAACTGTTAAAGAAGAAGCAGAGAGGTTAGCAAAACTTACTGCCGAAGAAAAAGAAAAAGAAGTAGCAAGAAAAAATGAGGAGGAGTTAAAAACAAAATACAAGGAAGTAGCAATAAGGGAGAATAGACTAGATGCTATTGAATTATTTGCAGAATCCAAAGTCCCGACAGAGTTAGTTACTTATGTAATTGACGAAGACAAGGACAAGACATTAGAAAATGCCGAAGTATTTGTTAAGACTTTTAATGAGTCTGTTGCTAAATCAGTAGCAGAGCAATTAAAGGGGACTCCACCTAAAGATGTCTCTACTTCAACCGATACTGGTGTGAAGAAAGTTATTAAATCGTTTTAGAAAATAACTTTAGTGAGAAATTAAGATGGCAAAACAAGATGCATTAAGTATCTTTTTATCCGACGGAAGCACAGAGGAGAAGTTAATGGAGTCATACGCAGAAGTAGTTGATATGATTCAGAAGACAGCAGTCTCCTCTCAAATCAAGAATGTAAATCTTTCTGGCGACCCAGAGAGCGGTTCTGTTGAGGTAAGAAGATTGATGACTTCTGCAAGTCAAGCATATGGAACAGCAAGAAGTGCAGGTGGGGACAAAATCTCCAATAACGGTGTTACAATTAACCTTGACCAAGACAAAGAAATCGTAGAAGAAGTAGAGTGGAAAGATGTCCAGTTATTTGGAATATCAGATATTCTAGCAAAGAGAATGACCAATCACGAGATGGCAATGGTCAGAGAACTAGACACAGCTTTCTTCGCAGAAGCGGAGTCTGCAGGTTCAGAAGAAACAATTACAAGCTCAACCATAGAAGACCAGATTGAGGAGTTGATACAATCAGTAGAAACAACTTCAAATAATAATGTTGATGGTGTAGATAGAGATATGCTTGTATTAGTAGTTAAACCTGCTATTTACGGACAATTAAGGAACTATATAGATTCACTTCCAAATCCTTTAGGTGGTGGAGTTGATGCAAAGAAGTTCCACGATGTTAGAATATTCTCTAACACAAGACAGACCAAAGATGCTATTTGTATGGCAGTTGGTTCAATAGCACAACCTGTTGTTGCTCAACCATACGAAGTAAGCAGAATCCCATTATCCAATGCAGTAGCAATAGAACTTTACTACTCATACGGAACACAGGCAGTAATGTCTGATTTGATTAAGTGGGCTACTTTAAGTGCGGTAAGTGCTTAATAGTTAGTTTGGTTAAGTTTAGATAGGAGAGGGTATGGAAGATATAATTGAGAGGATAAAAGCATATGTGCTAGTTATCAATCCAAGTCTAACAGATGATGAGTTATTGAACTTTGTAATCGCAGAGGTAGTAGATAGAGCATTGGCATACACAAACCGAAAACAGTTAGTCGCAGGATATGAGAGATTTTTAGAGGGCGATTACTATGTAGGTGAATACTATGTAGATGTAACAGGAACATATCAGCCAATATTACCAATACCACTAGAAATAGAACGGGCATTGGCAAGGGTTATTGTTTTGAGTTACAAGACTGTAAAGGACAATGTAGCTAGTGATACTCCTGCTATCAAATCATTACAGGACAATGGTCAATCTGTAAGCTATGGTGATAATGTAGCCAGTTATTTAGCTTCAAAAGAAGATTCGGATATATTCTCCTCTGTGAAAGGATTGCTAGATAAGTTTAGAATCCCTACGATAGTTGAAAATACCTAGTAGTTTCAAAACCAAAATAGAAGAAACTTTTTACGACAAGCTCTTTAATATTTACAATAAAGAACAAACTGTTGATGATGAGGGGTGGGCTAAAGACAAATCAACCACGAAGAAGTCTTCCGTCTATGGCAATGTAAGGTTTAATAACCTAGCAGAGCTACAAGAAGAATACGGAATCGAGGAAGAAATAGACATAGCCATTACAACTAGCAGTTCGGTTGAATTAGGAGATATACTGGAATACGAGGGAAATGAATACCGAGTAATCGGCTCTATTCCCTACGATTCCCATAATTTAATATTCGCAAAGAAATGGTTATCACAGTCCTCAACCTTGACAAGTGTATAAGGGATTTTGGGAAGCTAGAGAACCTAGATTTATACCCAATAATTAAACCTGCTACACAACTGGTTCAGAGGACAGCCAGAAGACTTGCTCCTGTTGATACTACGAATCTACGAAAGAGTATTCATATGGAAGCCAAGAAGAAAGGTAAGGATAGCTATGGAAGAATATTTACAAATGTAGAGTATGCTCCATACCAAGAGTTTGGTTATTCCCGAAAGGTAAAAGCAGGCGACAGGATAATGGTGTATGGAAGATGGGTAACAGCAAAAAAGGGATTCTCTATTGTGTATAGAGGTAAACCGTATATGCGACCTGCCCTATCCAGACACAGAGCAGAGATACAAAGAGCAGTAAGGAGTTATGTGAAGAATTATATTAACAATGGGGGCAAATGATAGAACCTAAAAAGAGTGTATATACAATTTTAAGTGCTTTAGATGGAGTTAATGTCTATCAAGCAAGACCAGAGCAAGTAATTGAATATCCTTGTATAACTTTCTTTGTTAGTAACAATTCACCAACCTATGTTTTGGAAAAAGAAATAGGGTATCAAGAAATGGAAGTAACGATAGATATTTACGCGAAGACGAGTAGTGAGAGTGGAGAGTTGTTATCCACTCTGGAACAGGCAATGATTAGTAATGGTTATCGTTTAACCTACTGTTCAGATGTTCCAAATGATGATGCAAGTCATCTAACAACTGTATTTAATATAATAGGATAAAAACTATGAGTGCTACAAAGAGTTTAGGCACAACTCTAACAAAGACCAAGAGTGGAAGTGAGCAGACAGATTTGGTTATTGCTGACTTAACCTCTATCGGAGAAGTTGGTGTTGAGTCTGATGAAATTGATGTAACTACTTTAGATACCACAGGTGGCTATAAAGAGTTCATTGGTGGATTCAAAGATGCGGGAGAAATGTCCCTAGCAGGAATCATTAAAACTGAAACTGCTATGGAGGCAATGATTGCTCTAGCAGAATCACAAGAAGTAGAGGAGTGGACTGTAGAAAGTTCAAATGGTTCTACTTGGGTATTTGACGGGTTCGTCAAGTCTTTCAAGGAATCAGAAGCTACTGTTGATGGAGTAAGAGGGTTTACTGGAAGTATCAGAATATCTGGTGCTCCTGTATATACTGGTGCGGAAGCAAGTGCATAAGAATCAGGGTGGTATAACACCCACCCAAAGTTCTTTTATTTTTAGTTTAGCAATTAAAAGAAATGGAGTTAAAATATACACCACGGACAATCAACGAAATTGAGGTGGAAGAAAAAGGAAGACCAGTCCAAGATGTTTTGGCAAACTATTCAATGAGGACTATTCTCTTGTTCGTTAAAAAGGGACTAGGAGTAGATGAAACCAAAGCACTGGAAGAAATAGAGAAGTATCTAGCAGAGGGTAAGGACACTACGGAATTATATCTTTCAATAATGGAGGCATTACAGAAAGACGGTTTTTTACCACGAAAGCTCAATCTGGAGAAAGTAAGAGCAGAGATGAGCGAAGAACTGGCAAAAGGAGTGTAAGATTTGGCAAGATATGGGAAGACGGAGAAGAATTAGCTATTAAAATAGGTTTGAATCTTACTACATATTGGGAAACCACTCCAAAGAGGTTGGAAAAGTATATTAAGGTGTATATTGAGAAAGAAAAACAAAGAGCATTAGAAATGGACTGGAATAACTATAACTTGGGAAAGTATGTAGCTTTCGCTTTCAATAGTCCTAAAAAATATCCAAGTAAACCATTTCTACAGGAGGAGAAAAAATCAGGAGTAATGACAGCAAAAGAAATGGAAGAAGTAATGAGAAGAAATACATTAACATTGGGAGGTAAAATCAAATGAGTAAGATAGAATCAATAGAAGTTTTAATACAAGCAAATGCCGACCAGTTTAGGCGAGAGGTTGCCGATGTTAGAGGGCAATTAACACAACTACAAGGTTCTGCTACTGGTATAGGCAAGGGTGTAAACAGAGATTTTACAGGCTCTATTCTCAAAGCAAATATCGCTACTCAAGTTTTAATAGGGGCGGTCAAGACAGTAGGGAGAGCCATATTCAATACAGGAGCAAAAGTTGCTAGCCTTGGAAGTCAATATACAAGATTAAAGGTTGCCACGGACACGGTTGCTCGTAATATGGGTATGACCAAAACAGAAGTGGACGACTTGAGAGCAAGTTTAGAAGATGCCAATACCTATGGTTCACAAGCGGAAAATGTTATTAAGACACTAGCCTTGTCAGGACTCGTTGATATGGCTAACGGATTAAAAGCAGTTGATGCTAGAACAGGAGAAACGGTTGAGGGAGTAAAGGCTTTGGTTCTTGGTATGAAAGACCTAGGAGCTTCAGCAGGAGTTGATTCAGCCACAGCCATAGAAAGATTAACCAAGTTCGTAAGAACAGGAAACCAGAGTTTCGCAGACGGAATAATTGAGTTAGGTAATATGAGATATGCCTACCAAAGATATGGTGATTCAATAGGAGTAGCAGGAGAAAAACTAACAGAACAAGCAAGGGCAACCGCAAGACTTGACCTAGTAATGGCAGAGAGTCAAAAGTCCTTCGGAGCATATGCTAACACTATGCAAACTTCAGCAAAGGCTATGGATTCCACAAAAAATGCGATAAAGAGTATGTTTGAAAGACTTGGAAGTTATCTAGAGCCAATGTTTGCGAGTATAGCAAGGGCATTATTCCTTTTCGTAGATGGTATGAGGCAATCCTTAATCGGTTCTGCCGATTCTTTTAGAAACTGGGCTAGTAAAGTAGCAAGTTACATAATCGCAGTTGTTCGTATTGTAGGAACTTTATTATCAAGACTTCCTGTAATAGGAAAGAACTTTACAGCCTTGAGGGATTTTGCTCTTAAACCAGTAGCACAAACTATGGGAGAAGTATCAGGAGCAACGGAGGGGACAGGAGATTCAATGGACAAGACAGCCAAAAGCACAAAAGCACTAAAGAAAGAATTGCTAGGTTTAGCAAGTTTTGACGAACTTAATGTTCTTGAACAATCAGAAACATCAGACGGAGGGGGAGGAGCAGGAGCAAGTAAAGGTGCTTCAATGGGTGGTGGTATGGACTTCAAAGAAATGATGAATACAGAGGAGCTGAATAACAGTATAAACGATATTAACAAAAGGGTTGATGAGATAATAAAGAATTGGACGGACAAGTGGAACTATGCAGTTAGCATTGTTAAACCTATTTTTGAAAGTATTTGGAAATGGATAAACGAGAAAATATGGACACCTCTCAAGACTTTTTGGACCGAAACTCTTAAACCATTACTAGACTTCTGGTGGAGTATGGTTCAAAAAGAGATAGTTCCTGCCCTAGAAAGACTAGGGGCAATGTTAAGAGAAGTTTTTGGCATAGCAGGAACACAAGGAGATGTAGTAAAGGAAATATTTAAGACAATCGCACAGATAATAGGTGTAGTCCTAGTTGGTGCGGTAACAGCAGTAATATGGATTATTGCCAGAGTAATAGATGTCTTTACAGGATTTTTCGCAATAATAAAAGCGGGTATTCAATACTCAATTAGTCAATGGAACAATCTTGTAAATAAACTAGCAGATGTAATACTATGGGGAAGAAGTCTAAAGGATAATTTCAATCAATATATAGAAAGTATCAAGGGATTCTTCAACGGATTATTGTTATACATTAAAGGAGTCTTTACGGGCAATCTTGAAAAGGCTTGGAGTGGTGTAAAACAGATGTTCAGTTCAGTATGGAGTGGTATAACAGCTATATTCAAATCAAACATAAATACAATAATTAAACTAATCAACGGGCTGATAGGAGGATTAAACAAAATACAAATCCCGTCAATATTTGGTTCAAAACCAGTAGGGATTAACATAGCACCGATACCATACCTAGCACAAGGTGGAATAGTAGAAAGCCCTACACTTGCTATGCTTGGAGAGGCAGGGAAAGAGGCTGTTCTGCCACTAGATAATAATACAGCTTGGATAACAGAACTAGCAAATAAACTAGGTAGAGGAGGTGAAAATCTAAACCTTGTTGTCAAGATAGGAGAAGACACCATATTTGAAAAAGCTATCTCATACATAAATGATAAGAGTATGAGAACAGGAGCGACTATACTTAATATTTAACCTAAAAGGAAATGGCAATATCTTATTTGTGTAAAATAGAGGGAACAGATTTAACCCCATATCTAAAGACCTATGATGTTTCCTACGAGGAGATGTGGAGCGAAGCGAATAGAAATATGTCGGGTATGTTGAAAGCAAGTTACATAGCTACTACTCCAAAGATATTCCTAGAGTTTAGACAAATGACCAAGGCAGAAATCTCAACTATTATGGGACTATTAGATAATCATAGTTTTACAGTCGCTTGGTATGATGAAACAGACGATACCTACAAACAAGACGAGTTCTATCGTGGAGAATTAAAGGTTGGTATTCGTGATTTGGATAGTGAGATGTATAAAGAACTTTCTGTCAATCTAATAAGTTTTGGAACATTGGAGGCAAGTGCTTAATGTATGATATTACTAACGACTTCAAAACTGCTATAAAGGGAAACTCAAGGCAGATTAAGGCAAGAATAGTAAACGGAGATGATACCATCAGCCAAGCAGACGACCTACAAAGCATAGAGATTACTTCCGAGGGTGGATTATGTAGAACAGTAATGCGACAAGCAAAAGGGGTTTACTTCGGGACTCATACTATGTTAGGCAATACAGTATTTCTAGAAATGGGGGTAGTTCTTCCAGATACTTCTGTAGAATATATCAATTACGGAGGCTTCAAAGTTACAGAGGTTACAGAAGACATAGGAGGGAAAATCTATACAGCAAAAATGTATGACCGAATGTATGAAGCACTTCAACCATATGCTCTTACTCCTACATACCCTATAACAGTATTACAATTACTTCAAGCAATATGCACGGAATTGGGTTGGACACTTGCTACAACGACATTTGCTAATAGTTCAATATCATTAACAGCCGAGTTGTTTACGGAATCACAAATGACATATAGGGATATTCTCAATATGATAGCAGAGGCTTCAGGAACAATTATGTTTTTCAATAAAGATGATGAGTTAGAGTTGAAAACGATAAGTGCTTCTGTTTTAGAAACTCTTAATCCATCAGAGTTATTAAACCTAAAGTTAGAACCAATTTACGGAGAACTAAACTCTCTAGTATTAAGCAGACAACCTCAAGAGGACAATGTAGTAGAAAAAGATGATGAAAGTATAGCTATTTATGGGCTTAATGAGTTTAAGATTGTAAATAATTATATTCTGGATTCTGACAGAGCTACATACATAACACCAATATTCACAGTATTAAACGGAATAAAGTATTATCCTTTCAAAGCAGATACAATAGGACTTGGGTATTACGAGGTTGGAGATAGAATAAAAGTCAAGGACTTGGGAGCAAACGAATACGAAGTCCTAGTAATGAATATATCTCTTAAAATATCTGGAGGATTAAGCGAGGTTTTAGAGTGTAAGATACCAGAAAAAACTTCAACCAATTATGACTATGCAGGAATAATAGGAAGAACAATTAAACAAACGGAAATCAAAGTAGATAAACAGCAGGGAGAAATAGCAATATTATCGGAAGAAGTAGGAAATGCTTTAGTAGTTCCAAGACAGCCAGAGCCACCAGAAAGCCCAGATACAAACGATCTATGGCTAGATACTGACGACAATATCATTTACATTTATGATGGTGCTACTTGGCAACCGACTTCAATATCTCCAGACACCCTAGATGGATATTACACAAAAGAGCAGACAGAAGCAGAGATAAGTTTAACAGCAGACGAGATAAACCTATCCGTTGCTTCTACACAGGAAACTGCTTCAACTGCACAAGCTCTAGCAGAAGAAAACAGCACGGACATTGAGTCCGTTCAGAGCAATATAACAGCCCTACAAATAGAAGTAGATGGACTAGATGTAAAAGTAGAAGGTATCGGTGGAACAAACCTATTAAAAAACAGTTCAGGACTCAAAGGAAGCATAGAGGAGTGGCAAGAGTTTGATGAGAACGGAGATTTACTAGATGCCGATAATGATGGGACAGTAGTCCAAACGACTGATACAGAAGAAAATACCGAGAGTGGAGCAGGAATACAAATAGACGAACAATTTATAGTCCAAACGATACCTACAATCATAGGAGGCTCTTACACTTTCTACTGTAGGTTTAAGAAGTTAAACGATTTGGATTTAACAATATCAGGAGTAGCCGAAATGATTCCTATTACAGCAGGAGAATATGTTGATGAAACTTGGGCTGTATTCAAGACCACATTTATAGCAACGGATTCTACGACTACAATCAAGATAAGTAATACAGCAAGTGGAGTGGGTAGTTCTGGTTTACTTGCCGATATGGTTTGTAAGCTAGGAGAAGTAAATGGTTGGGTTCAAGCTCCAAATGAGGTTTACGGAAGAAACTTCAAGTTTGACAAGGACGGATTTTCAGTAACCTCTCTAACAGACGAGTTCAAAGCAGTTCTAGACAATATTAAGTTAGGCATATACGATACAAGTAGTGGAGTTGATAAAATAATGGCTCTATTCAGTAAAGATGCAGGACTAATAACAAAGCTAGTGGCACAAGACGAGTTTGTTCTCCAGAGGTATCAGAATAGTGCAAAAGCAGTAAGGTTCATACCTACTGCGACAGGCTGTATGATTACGGTAAACAACTAATTTAGAGTAAAAACATAATGTCATTAAGTGGAACAATAAGTGGTAGTTTTACAGGGGTAAGCACTAGTAATGCTAGACCTAAAATAAACTGGACAGCGACACAAAACATAGCAGGTAACTACTCTGATATTACAGCAACCCTAGTTTATTACAGATACGGAAGTTATTATGCCTACAATGGTTCTCACTCTGTTAGTTTGTCTATCAATGCGAATAACAATACTGGAAACTATGCATTTGATTTAAGAGGCACAGCACCTCTATCCGATACAATACGAAGTAGGACAGTCCGAGTTTACCATAATGCAGACGGAACAAAGTCCTGCAATATATCTTTCTCTTGTGATACAGATACAAGTTTTGGCACAGGTAGTGCAAGTGCGACAGTTACATTAGACACCATACCTCGTGCAGCTACAATAACAAGCACCCTAGCCCATACCATAGGAGGCAACCTTGCCTATACATTAACCAATCTAGGGAGTTTCTATGTAAAATTAGTCCTACTCGTTTGGAACGGAACAGAATATGTAGAAGTCATTAGTTCAGAAAGAGGGACAGGGACAAGTGGTGAAATAGAGCTAGGAGCTACGGAAAACAATATTATGTATGAAGCAATGCCAAATGTAACGAGCAGAGCAGGAATATTAAGAGCCTATACCTATTCGGATAGTGGATATACAACTCAAGTAGGAAGTTACCAAGACAAAGCAGGAACGATATCAATAAATCAAGCTACTAACAAGCCTACATTTACTACATTTACAGTTGGAAACCTAGACAAGACAATAGCAAATACCGATAAGTATTCAAATGTTCTAGTAAGCAGTTCAACTTCAACCCTACTAGGTGCAGATACTAAAATGATTAAGGGATATTCAAAGTTAAGAGCTGTCATTACAAGTGCAAACAAAATGGTGGCTCTCAATTATGCGACATCAGTTAAGTATAGGTTCATAGTAGGAAGTGCATACAAGGAAGAAAACTATTCGGCAGATTCTACTGTCAATCTAGATGTGGACAATGCCACTACGAATTCGGTATCAGTAACAGCATACGATTCCAGAAGTCTAACAACCCTAGTCGCAGATGCTAGTTCCATCACAAACAATGCGAACTATGTTCCTGTATCGCTTTGGGGATTAACATTAACC
>CALLXA010000081.1 GCA_938015795.1 uncultured bacterium
CTACAAACATATCACTACCCATAGTTTGTAATCTTAATAGATTACCACCTGTACCTGTTTTATTTATCCATATACTATTCGAATTTGTACCACTATCTACTTGTGCTAATACCGGTGCAATGATTACACTACCACTAGTACTTGATTGTAAATCTATAGCAGCACCCCCTAGTATTACATCTAACTTCATCTTCTTTGTCTCCCCGGTATTGTTGTATAACCTAACTGTATTTGCATCAATCATTTGGATATCATAACCAGTCTTATATACAAAGCTAATATTTTCCAATTTAGGTTGATATGAAAGATTTGTAGTTGTAAATATTACCCTATATTGTAGATAGTCATTTGCACTGCTAGTTATCTTACTTCCTTTGTTTGTTGTTAATAGTTTTTCTGCTCTAACATTATCTACATATGCAGTAACAGATGTACCAGTTGTGGAAAGACTTGTTAACCTTATCTTAGTTATAGCATCTCGACTAGCACTAGCAATGTCGGAGAGATCCCAATATACTTTTTGCCATGTATTAGATGCATCTATAGATATATCTTCATACAATTCATTTCCAGCACTTTCTCCCATACTCAATCTTAAAGTATTTCCTGCTTTGTCACTTCTTACCCATGTTGTTAAGTAATCGTAATTTACTAAGCTAGTACTTGATATTGTAGCTTCAAGATATCCATTGTTTGTACTTGTTGTAAATTTAGTAATATTTGCAGCTGTAGATTCATCTTCATCTTCGAAGTATGCTACGTTCCTAGTAACATCACCCTCACCTGAAGTACTATTTATATCACTCCACACAGAATTATCATTGCTGTCTACAAGATCAATGTAGTTACTTCCATCTGTGAATGGCTTCCATGATTCCCACGTTCCATCTGTTGGATCAGAACTGCTACCAGTTCTTGTTTGTACAGATATTTTTCCATATGTATCCAAATCTTGATTCCAAAATACATTTCCATATGATTGAGCATCTGGTGTAGCTATTACTGGTGAATTATATATACCATATGTGTTATATCCAACATTTGTATAACTTGTAGTTGATGTGTTTGCTGTTTCTCCATCTTTTTCATCAGAGTAATATACAGCTATACGACCAGAACCACCAAATCCACCATCATATGTATCCAATGAGTTGTGTCCAGTACCACCTGTACCTCCAGAAACAGTTATAGTACCAGAAGAGTAATCCACTGTACTACCTTCTAAACGTATAGATCCACCAGCACCACCACCACCACCACCACCATCATTCGAATCTTCTCCGTGATTAGCACCATTCTCTCCGGTAGCACTAATACTTCCACTAACCGTTATACTCGAAGAGCTTACGTACAAAATACCTCCTCCATCACCTCCATTACCTCCGAGTATTCCTAGTCCCCTACCACCAGCACCACCACCTGAACCAAAATATATTTTGTTTAGAGAAGAATCTCCATATGTACCACCACCACCACCAGTACCACCATATGCATGACCACCTGTATTAGAACCAATACTACCATCTCCTGCTAAAGTTCCTGTTGGTTCATCCGCTAGAGTTCCAGCTGTAACGTTTATTTCACCATTCTGACCAACAGTACCATATCCTCCTCCTCCACCAGATCCACCAAAACCGTAGTATCCAGAAGTATCATCTCTAGCACCACCACCACCACCACCAGCACCACCTGCGGTACCAGAACCAGGAGTACCTGTTGCACCATCATCTTGTCCTGTACCACCACCACCACCACAAAGTCCATCGACACCATTTAAAGAGCCTTCACTACCACCAACACCACCAGCTCCTGTCACACCAGAAGAACCTGCTGGAGCACAGAAGGATTCAGCTCCATATCCACCAGTTGCATTGACTGCAGTGTTAGCAAGACCTTTTGTATATCCTTTTCCATTTGCATTAATAGAGCAGTCAGCACCAACAACAACACTACCGTTAGCTCTAAAGAACAACACTCCTCCTTTTGTACCATCCCAATCAGATGGATAGAAGTCTGAGGCTGTAGAAACAGTAACATTAGTATAGTTAGGTACACGTTGTAACATTACTCTTTGATTAGTTGTACTTGTTCCAATATTAGTATCTCCACCGTTATCACCATAATATTTTGTTTTTGCATTCTTAAATGTAACTGTACTTCCACTAACACTTTGGACTTCCAGTGTCTCATAGTTTCCAACATTATCAAAACTAGAAGGAGTGCCTTGAAGGTTAATCACTAAAACCTCGTCTCCAATATTGAGACAACCAGTACTTGGCGAAGTGCTAAGTGTAGCTTCTGTCCCACCGGCATTAAATGCAGTTATGCTATAGTTGACAGCATCTCCACCATCTGAACAACTACGACCAGATATCAAGCTTGCAGTGTTAATATTTGTATCTGAGCTTACTGTTATAGCTCCATCTGCTCCAGTACCTACATCTATACCTGGACTTAATTCTACATCTGTTAATCTAACATCTGTCCTTATCATCCCTACACTATCTGCATCATTCCACTGATTTGAAAGACTATGTGTAATTGTAGAATCTGTATTTTGAATCTCCAACCATTTATTTAAATTATCATCAAATACCCAACCATTGGCAACAAGATTATAGGTTCCTTGCCCGTGCCTTACTTCTATATAATCACCGCTAATGACACCGTCTTCTTGCTGACTATATACACCGTTACCATTCGCATTACTAATGTCCATTTGTGCTAATGCCCAATCTTTAATATATATTGAACTATTTAATCCAGCTCCTCTATCTATTACAAATTTCACCTTATATTCATCTCCTGAAGTTGTGAAATCAAATGAATATTCATATTCAGGTAATTTACCATTTGTATTTGTCTTTATTAAATTACCTTCAACATATGTTGAACCATTATCATTTGAAACATATACATCTATATCAGCACTGACATCATCAGGATCAATATTAGCATTCATCCATAGATATGCTTTGTTACTTCTTTGATCGAATTTTGTCATATTAGAGTAATATGTACCTGTTGATTCATTTCCAAATCCATCTATTCCCATAATCATTCCACTACTTCCTACATCTCCAGAGAAGATTGGATAATTTCTACCTGATAGTAATTCAATATTATTAGTTGATGTTACTGGATCAGAACTTGTTGTATATGTATCTACTAATGTGTCTGATCTTAAATCGATCTTAGATATTCCACCACCCTCTGTACCTACATACATATATATACCCTCAGGAGTTACCATAATAGATCGAGTATCATTTGTAGAACCATTTAATTTGTTATATGTATCACCTAAACTATGTGATCCATCTAATGCTCTTCTACCTGTGTCATAAATATTTTTTATGTTATCTGATTTTAAATATGTTCCTGTTAACATTATCTCATCTAAAAACCCTTCATATTCAGCATCTGATAGACTAGATCTATCACCAATATATAACGAGCCAGAAGTATTGGACATAGAGCCTGAGAAAGATGTACTTGTAGAATCTAATACTCCATCTATATATGCAGAAACTACAGAACCATTAGAAGTAAATGCAACATGGTGCCATTGGTTATCTGTTACTACCCCACGAGTTGTAACACCTGCAACATTAGCTCCCGCAGATGTCCACAGAATAAACTGCATCGTACCATTGGTATTAACCCATGCTCCATACTCATATCCATTCTTAAGAAGAACATATTCAGAAGCACTTGGATTACCATTTTTCTTCATCCAAAAGCTAACAGACATAGTATTATTTTCGAAACTAAAATCATCATAATCTGATATTGAAAAATATTGGTTAGTTCCATTAAAAGATGCAGCTTCCCCTCTTATACCTGAGTTTGCAAATGTAATTCCTCCATTATTAACTAACGTATTGCCATTTCCAGATAAATCTTCCAAATCTGAAGCTGTATTATTATTGAAACCATATACAGCACGTTTATCTCCAACCATAGTCTCAGTGATATAATCTTTTGTGTAATATTTAGAAGATCCATTGTTTTCAAGATTACCATCAGTACCTGTAGCACCAGATTGATACTCATGTATTACACCAACACCATACTCTGTTGAAATATAAACGGTATTATCTCCTTTCGATATATTAGATGTACCTTCAGATATATATAAATCTGTAATAAGATCTACGCCCAAAACACCAGGTGAACCAACATTATTTGAATGAATGAAGCTACTATCATAAGAGTTAGTAGACGTTAAATTGGTATCATAAGCAGTAACACCATATTTAACAACAGGAAAATCAGCCGTATTAGTTCCACTATTTTCTTTTGTGTAATACAAATCTCCTTTACTTGTTAGTTGAACATGTTTTGTATAATCAGATGTAGTTGAGCTATATAACAGATCAAAACTGTTTCCATGATCACCACGCACAACAGTAACCCCTTGATCTGTAGCCCATGCACTATATGTTCTTGGAGATACAGTACCTTTAGCTTCCCATGTATAACAGTAATAAACAGAGGAAGAGAAATTTCCTCCAGTACTACCTAAGCCTACTTGGAAATTAGAATTTGTCAGGCTACTAGAACCAGCTTCTAGAGAATATACCAATTGATTACTACAATTATCAAGAGATGATGGCTCAGACGAAGAATATCCATTGTTACTAACCAATACAGATGGAACAGAATTAAATGTATATGGCAAATTTACTATTTCTTCAATTGTCGTAGTATCATCTCCTATAATATATCCCCAACCACCAACAGTTACTTCTTCTGTTTTTTGACTTGGTATTACATTACTATGTACTCCATTAGCTACTGTAGAAGCTAAGTTAACAACATTAGAAGAAATAGTATAACCCAATCCACCTTCTCTACTATTTATCGTACCATTATATTTATACATATAACTGCTGTCATATAGTAAACTAGAATCTTTAACAAAATCTACTTCCATACCACCACTAACAGTAGCTATATACAACATACCATTCATCATATGAACAGACCTTACATCATGAGAAGCGTTATTCAAAAGAATATTGGAACTACCAACAACAGAACTATTACCACTCATCTTCATCCAAACTCTCTGGGTATCTGTATCTACAACAGTTATATAGTTATATGAAGAATCACCACTTCCAATGATTAAAGCATGCTCAGGAAATACTCTCTTACTACCTCTATCATTTGTCGTTGTAGGTTCTAATAACCAGCTTGCTACCCTAAATGTATCACCAGAGTTATACTCAGCTCTTAATGGTGTTATTGTTATATTTGAGCCACTACAACTACCTGCTGTAAATGAATAACTTTGTCCAAATGTTAAACTTGCATTTGAATCAGAGCAGCTACTATCGGATGATATTATCTTAGCCGTAATACCAGTAGGACTTTGACTCAAAACCTTTATATCAATATACCCATGCTCTGATGAGATACCATATGTACCAGTAACTTTAAACAATGATCCATTATATTCTGGAGACAAATTACTATTTTTCAAACAATTACTATTACACGCTGTTTGTAAAGAAACACCGTTATACCAATTAGGATCTACACCGATATCTGATAATACATATGGATCAGAATCTTGACCCTGACTACCAGATTGAGCTCTGTCATAATAATAGGAGTCCTGTAAAGTTGCAGTTGCACTGCCTAAATATCTATTTCCAACTATATCTAAAGTCGAGCTATCTATTGTATCACCACCCCATAATCCCATCCTATTGTCAAAATAGTCTAACCCAATAGTAGAGCTATCTGAATCAGTCTTTAATCCATCTACAAAATTATCAAACATCAAAGCTTGAGAACTACCCTCCTCTAACAGACCTCTTCTCTCTGCCTCTGAAAGTGAATTATATTTATCTGCCAAAAGATGATATATATCCCTATATGCATTTTTATCAAAACCAACATTCAAATATATATCAGCAGTAACTTTGTTCTGAGCATTGAAAACCATACCTACATATCCAGAGCCACTATTAGCCGTAGATGCAACAACACCTACTAATCCATTTCCATCATGTTCAAGAGATGCGGTACCCTTACCTACTGTAGTAGAAGAAAATATGTAATCACCTTTAGATGCTGTAGCTGCATTGTCTAAATTAACATCAACTAAACCTTCGAAGGCAATTAAACATTTATCTCCATTATCACAATTTCCATCTTTATCGATATCATTATTAACATCAACACCCTGAACCACTCCAAATGCTCCTATTTGCTTCTCTATATTTGTAGTCGTAAAGGAATTGTTAGTGGTACTATCCAATGTAACTAAAGACTTTGTAGATACTGTACTTCCAGAATTATTTATCAATCCAACTACCAATCCTTTACCAGCCATAATGCTACCAGATACGAAGAGATTTCCTTGTGCATCAAGATACATCTTCTCAACACTGTTATTCATAACCGATAGAAGTTTAGATGTAGGATGATCAAATGTTTCAGATGTATTAAATGTAAAAGCAACAGCATCTTCTCCATTTGCAACAGTAGAAACTGCTACTCCATCAGTAAAACCATCTCCACTACCAACGCCTGTGCTTGTATTTGTTGTTGCAACATCTAATTTAAGATATTTTGTAGCCCCAGTATAGTTATATAATCGAACATTGTCTTCATCATATAATACTATTCTGTATCCTGAGTTGTATGTAAAAGAGATATTTTCTAATTTAGGTTGATATGAAAGATTTGTAGTTGTAAATATAACCCTATATTGAAGATAGTTATTAGGTGTACTTTCAATAGCACTACCTTCATTCTCTGTTAAGACTTTTTCAGCTCTAACATTATCTATATATATTGTGTTACTTGCAGCTGTAAGGTTAGTAAACCTTAATTTAGTTACTGCGTTTTTACCCGAATTGGCAATATCTGAAATATCCCAATAGACCTTTTGCCAAACATTTGTAGTATCAATTGTTATATATTCTTCTTGTTCAGTAGCAGAAACTTCTCCCATGTTAAGTTTAATTACATTCCCTATTTCAGAAGATCTCACCCAAGCAGATATATAATCAAAATTAGAAAGATCCGTACTTGCTATTGTAGCTTCAGCATAACCACCGATTATACTACTTACTAATTTTGTAATATTTCCAACTGTAGACTCATCTTCATCCTCAAAGTATGCTACATCTCTAGTAACATCACCCTCGGAAACAGTTGCATTTGTTCCTATCCAATTGGTATGTGTATCTGCTACTTCAAGATTCAAATAGTTAGTTGTTGTAGTAAATGGTTTCCATGATTCCCATGTCCCATCAGTTGAATCAGTACTATTACCTGTTCTTGTTTGTATAGATATTTTCCCATAAGTATCAAGATCTTGATCCCACCTTATCTTCCCATATGTTTGAGCACTAGGTGTTGGTATAACAGGAGAAACATACAGACCGTAATTAAATCCAGTTGTATTTGTTAATTGAATATCCGTATCATTTATTGAGGTACGAATAATCCCTACACTATCAGCATCATTCCATTGATTAGACAGGTTATGACCAACAGTAACACTACTCTCATTTATATTTTTCCAATTTCCACCACTACAAGCAGCATTATTACTACCACCAACACAAACCCAACCATTTGCCAAAACTTCATAAGTATCATCATCGTGATTTACATTCAAATACGAACCATTTGATACAGAACCAACCTCTGAATACAAATCGCCACCAGTCCCCTTAAGAAGATCTACATTATCCGAACCATCAAAGAAATATAGGTTGGTACCATTCCACCACAAGTCTCCTGAAACAGGAGCTGCAACATCAGTACCACTAGAACTAGCCAAATTCAATTGAGCAACAGAAGAAGTATTAGCACCAAGGGTTAACATAGCTCCAGTATTACTTGTAGAGCTACCAAATGTTGCATATCCATTCTGATTGATAAGGCTTAAAACTGTATTTGAAGAGTTTCTCCATTCCATAATATTATCCACTTCAGTATCATTAGCTTTTATAACAACCGCGTCATCAGCAGAGATAGTTATATTACCTGTAGTATTGGTTATGAAAGATGAAGCACCCGCTATTTCAAGCTTAGACCCTGGAGTACTCGTACCTATACCAAAATTGCCAGTAGAAACATCAAAGAAAAATTTAGCCGTACCAGCAGTAGTACCACCTATAACTACATCATCTGCAGGATCAGTAAGGTATGAGAATGTACCACCATCAGTCCAAAGCGAACTACCACTACCACTTCCCAATGCACTACCATTCCAATATAAATCTCCACCAACATTATACAACCTGTTTGTTGTAGTACCTGTAAATGTCGTGTAGTTATGTAAATATACAGCACCATTACTATCCACTTTGAATACTTCTGTAGAACCATGCATAAGGGATAACAAATCACCTGTTCCATCCTGTATTAATTCCAATACAGTATTTACAGCATCATTATTCTCAATCTTAAAAGATACCAATGGCCAATCTGTTGAACTAGAATAATTTGAATATACAGTAAGACCAGATCTTTGTTGACTACCTGAAAGAGTTAATCTTTCAGCACCCATATCAAAAGCGAAAGGAGGCATCCCCCCTATATTTGCATCGATATAATCATCGTACGTACTAGTCCCAATTGCTGCATAGCTATCACTTCCTAATATAAGGCTATCCGTCAAATCTGTAAGATTAACAAACGATCTATGATCTGTAAATAAAGAACCTCCACCAGTGGCCAAGCTAACCCAAGCGCCACCGTTATACATTTTCAAAATATTCTCATCGCTATCATAATAAACCATACCCGCAGAAGCAGATGTATAACCTGAACCATCTACAGAAGAATCAAATTGAAATGCAGTATCAGCCTGAGAAGCATACTTAGATCTCAAGGCATATGCAGTAGCCTGTACGGACATTCTAGAAAAAGTTTCCGTAAAAGAACCCGCCCCACCAGGAGCAAATAACAATTCTACATACATATCATCTTCACTCATAATAGCTTCTTCTAAAGAGCTATAAACTCCTACTGTAGGAGATCCATCAGAACCAAGACTCAAATTAAAAGCCCCGTTATATTCACCTATTTCAACATTTGAAAAAGTTTCCGTAAGCAAAAGATTACCACCAGAAGATGCATCGTAATATTTAACCTGAAAATCACAGGTATCATTACCACTACCAGTAATAACACAAGCTGGTGCACCCGCTACAACATTAAGACCTTCATAGCCCGTATCATTTCTAACAATTTTACCTTGAAAATTAATTGTTTGAGATGTAGCTGCAAAAGAATTATCACCAAAAACAAAGGATAGAAGCACAAAAACTAAAAGGGTACTTATCAAACTGATTAAGTTTTTTGATATATTGGGGCAGTATTTTTTATTCATGTTTTTTCAGGCATCTCAAACGCTTTATAAATATACACAAATAAAGCATTTCTATTACATATTTATAATAGAAAAAAATAGAGTGCATGTCAAAAATAATGAGCAATCTTCTACCCCAAACAAATGCCTATACAACAATATTTACTATCTTCTTTGGAACATATATAAATTTTTTAATCTGTTCACCCGCCAAGTACTTCGAAAACGGTTTCTCAGAAATGATTTTCTTTTCAATATCTTCTTCACTAGAATCGGTGCCTATAGTTATCTTGCCTCTGATTTTTCCGTTAATTTGAACAGGTATCTCAATTTCATCATCAACTAATAATTTCGTATCAAATTTTGGCCACTCTTGCATATGCACACTATAGGGGTGCCCTGTTTTGCTCCAAATCTCCTCAGCAAGATGAGGCATGGCAGGAGCAACGGAAACTATAAGACTTTCGATGTCTCGTTTCGAAAACTTCCCCTCCTTATTAAACTCATTGTAGAATTCCATAAGCGCAGATATAGAAGTATTGAACCTGAACTCTAGGATGTCTTCTTTTATTTTTTCAACCAATCTTGCAACAGCTTTGGACTCCCTTACCCCGCTACTATCGGATGATTTTTCCCAGACATTTAGCAAGAAATTATAGTATTTGGATACGAATCTCTTAACCCCATTTATAGTTTCAGTATTCCATTCAACATCAGATTCGTATGGTCCCATAAACATCATATATGCCCTAGTTACATCTGCTCCATATTTTTCTACCAATTCATCAGGACCAATAACATTACCTAATGACTTAGACATTTTTACTCTACCTTCACCCAAAACAGTACCATGAATAGACCTTGCTTGATATGGCTCCTTATATGGAACAATACCAAGATCGTTTAATACTTTGTGCCAGAACCTTGAATACAAAAGATGCAAAGTAACATGCTCAGGCCCTCCCTCGTAATGATCAACTGGCAACCAATATTTCATTTTTTCAGAATCAGCAAGCATGTCCGAATTATTGGGGTCTGCATAACGAATATAATACCAACTAGACCCGGCCCAATTAGGCATAGTATCAGTTTCTCGTTTTGCAGGACCACCACACTTAGGACAAGTAGTATTTACCCAATCAGTCATCTTAGCTAATGGAGATTCACCATTATCTGTTGGTTCATAACTGCTAACTTCTGGCAATATTATAGGCAACTGATCCTCAGGAACTTTAACTTCACCGCATTTATCACAATGAACAATAGGAATAGGTTCACCCCAATAGTGTTGTCTTGAAAATATCCAATCTCTCAAATGATAACGTATTGTCTTTTTACCAATACCTTTTTCTTCTAAATACTCGCCCACTTTCACTCTCGCATCAACACTGCTAAGACCACTCATAAAGCCTGAGTCAAAAACAGTTCCCTCGTCTTCATAGACATCACCCGCTTCTTTTATCTCAGATCTATCTCCATTTTGACCCTCAATAACTCTAATGACAGGAAGATTGAATTTTTGAGCAAATTCGAAATCTCTCTTATCATGAGCAGGCACTCCAACTACCATTCCAGTACCAACACTTGCCAATACAAAGTCTGCAGCATACATTGGCAACTTCTTTCCCGAAATGCTATTTACGCAGTAAAGCCCCGTGAAAGCACCGCTTTTCTCTTTTATCTCGCTAATTCTTTCTAAATCACTCTTCTTGGACGTATCTTCGATATATTTCTTAACTTCTTTCCTATTTTTCTCTGGCATCTTATCTAAAAGTCTTTGCAAAATCTCATGCTCTGGTGCAACAACAACAAAAGTTGCTCCAAATTGCGTATCTGGTCTTGTTGTGGAAACCCTAACGATTTCATCAGTGCCCTCTACTTGATAATCAATATCATACCATTCTTTCCTACCAATCCAATTTCTCTGTCTAGCTTTTACGCTTTCTATATAATCCGTTTCATCTAATTCATCAGCCAATTGATCGGCATATTCTGTTATTTTTAAAACCCACTGACTAATATTTCTTTTCTCAACATCAGCACCACATCTTTCATGCTTACCATCAACAACCTCCTCATTTGCACAACCAACTTTACATTTCGGACACCAATTAATAGGCATTTCTGCTTTATATGCCAGGCCTTTTTCATACAACTTTAAAAATATCCACTGAGTCCATTTATAATACTCTGGATCTGTAGTATTGATTTCCCTACTCCAATCAAAAGACAATCCTAAGCTTTTTAATTGTCTTTTAAAATTCTCTATATTCTCTCGGGTTATCTCCTGTGGAGGTCTCTTCATTTTAATTGCGTAGTTCTCAGTTGGAAGTCCGAATGCATCCCACCCTATAGGGTATATAACATTGTAACCCAACATTCTTCTTAATCTAGCAACAGAATCAAACAAAGAGTCGTTCCTAGTATGCCCCATATGCATTCCTGGACCAGATGGATATGGAAACTCAATAAGCAAGTAGTACTTTGGTTTATCTTTGAGAAGATCTTTCCCCTCGTAAAACAAATCAGAAAACCACTTATCTTGCCATTTCTTTTCAAATGACTGAGGATCATACACATTTACCATAATCCAAAGTATTTTAATATTAAGTATTAAGAATTCTATCAAAAAGGAAAAACAAATGGAATACAGTATTTTTAATCAAATGAAACAACCTCGTGAATCAAAGTCGATAACCAACTATAATTTGTATACATTTCGCTATCGTTTTGAAAATGGA
>CALLXA010000082.1 GCA_938015795.1 uncultured bacterium
TTTATATTATTCTCATGTGCATACAATTCTTCTTTAGCAGTATTCAATCTAATCTTTGTCATAATATTGAAACCTACAATACCTATTGATACCAAAATCAATGCCAAAAGACTTAATACAGAACCTATGTTTAACTTTTTCTTGCTTTCTTCAACAACAGCTTCTTCTTTTGAAAGTGTTGGTATAAGGTTTATACCTGTATCTGTAATATTTACGCTTTCTTTAACTTCTGACTTAGGTTCAACATTTTTAACAACTTCATCTTTAGTTTCTTTTACTTCTTGTGATACTATATTTTTTTTATTTGCTTCTTCTTTATTCATCTTTGAGAGCTAAACCTATTGCAACAGAGTAGGATGGACCACTTTTTGCAATGATATCTTTGAATTTATTATCTACTTGAATATTATTCCAAGGATTTGCTACCTGTGCATTAACTCCTAGGCTTTTTGATACATATTCAGATAAACCTGGTAAAAGTGCACCATCACCATTTAATACATATTCTGTTGGAGCTGAGGACATTGTTTTGTTTTTGTAAAACTCAACACCTCTTCTTACTTCAACTATTATTGATTCAATGATAGGGGAGAGTACATCATAGATTTTACCTTCAACAACATTTTCTACAACACCATAGTTTCGTTTAAATTCTTCAGCTCTAGTATATTCAAAATTAAATTTATTGATAATTGCCTGTGTTAAAGAATCAGAACCTATTGCAATACTTTGAGAGAACACCATGTATCCATTTGACATTATGCTCATATCAGTACTGTTTGCACCGAAATCTAACATAACCAGATCCTTCTTACCTGTAGATCTAAACATAGCTCTTCCCATTGCTACAGATTCTGTTTCAATAGCTATAGTATCTACACCCGCTAATAAACCAATATTTATATATATATCAATAATCTTCTTTGGTGCAGCTACAAGTAAAACTCTTGGAGCATTCTTGGATTCGTTAAAACCAATAGGGACATAGCTCATTTGAACTTCCTCTAAAGGCATAGGGATATACTGCTTTGCTTCAAAAAATACTGCATCTTTAAGTTCTTCTTTTTTAACTCCTGGAAATTCTAAAAATCTTGTAAATACAGAAAACTCAGGTAATGCCATTACTACTGATTTGTTTTTTATTTTTGATGAATCAAATAGTTTTTTTAGTACATCTGCTAGCTTCTTTTGATCAGCCTTATCTTCACTATTGATAACTCCTTTTGGTGTTATTTGACTTCCAAGATTTACTACTTCAGGTGAAGATGAAAGCACATTTTTTATCTCGACTGCTTTTACAGAGTGAGTACCAAAATCTATTCCAACGTGGTCAGGCAACTTTGCCATTTTTTGAGCAGTTTAAAATATTAATTTTGTATATGATAACAGAATCTACAAAGGTTTCAAACCTAATTCTGTCTTAAATACAAATTTCTCTCCACCAAACAATTGTTTTATCAATTTACCATATTTAGGTTGATGTATAACATTTAAAACAGGATAGATATGTCTATCAAGAAGGCTTAATTCTCTTTTCAATATAATACTTGCTTGAGATCCTTCTTCCTTTCCAAATGCTACAAGACCACCGTATACAAACACACCATCTTTAATATCATTTATATTTTTATTCTCTTTTTCAATTTCTATTATCCCTCTTGATACGATATATGCTTCTATTGTGTCAAAACCTATCTTAGTTGTCGATTGATCGATTCCTTCTTTAATATATGTATCCCCATTAACAACAAATATACACGCAGAATAATCATTTGCATTTGTAATATCAGGATTTATCTCAAGATCACCATTTATCAGGAAAACAGCTTTTCCATCACAAGAGAAATTAGATTCTACTTTCATATTTCCATCTCTTTTTTCAACATATATTTTTTGATTGCAATTGATTCCTTCTGGACAGTAATTAGATAATTTCCCTGAGAGATTTCCATTTGAAACTATTTCGGTAATAATGTTTGGATCAATTTTATTGTATTTTTCTATATAATGAGAATATATATCACTTCTGTAAATTCCATTATAATCAACTGCTCTGTATGATTTATTACTATTTTCATGTTTTAATTCTTTTAATAAAGAAGTTGATTTGATATTCCCTGAGAGTAATTCTGTTGAAAGATCAACTGCCTCTTCTTTTAATCCGTACTTTTCAAACCATTGGTTTGATGACCATATTCCAGAGTTTAATAACCTGACATCAATGTTAGTACCTCCACGGCTAAATACTAGACCTCCCTTTGATTCTATCCATTCTCCTAGGTTAAAAGTAGATGAGGATGATACATAGTTACAACCTATATCAAATGCTGTAAGTTCAAAATCTATAGAACCACCTCTGTTGCTACCAATATCTATATATTCACTCCTTACAGAGGTGTTAGCGATTTCCCAGATAGAGTTACTGCCTCCTATCAAACCAGTAGGATCTCCTTCTCCTTCAAATGCTAAATCATATTTGTTTCCACTGCCGGATGGATATTCAATTGGTTCTTTTATTACAATACCATCTCTCGATCGAAAAGCATTACCTACAACATACTTAACACTAGATTCAGCGTCTGCTGTTATCCAATCAACTCTTATTTCTGTAAAATCAGTTACTACTTCTTTCAGATTTTCGACAGATGGTTTTACTAAATCAACAATCCATTCCTCAGTATTTTTCCAATGATCAAAGAATCTTATTTCATTAGCTTTGTATGGTAATTTGTTTTGGATTTTTTCATTTGTATAGTTGTCATATGGTGTAAATCCAAATTCGTCATTTGCCATTCCAAATACGTCATATTTTTTCTCAGCTATCTTTTGATAGTTGCTTATACCTGATTCTTCATACAGAAATTCTATCTTAAAATTTGCTACAACATCTTTACCATTTTGAGTAATATTCAAATCACGTATAACAACCATTGATAACCCTGTTGGTCCATCTATTGTAAAATCTTTTGTCAATTTTCCAATATTTTTCCATGAATTTTTGGTAGAGATATATGGAACATATACTTGATTCCAATTACCACTGACTTTTTTTATCATGAAGCCAAAACTACTATTTGAAATTGCTTTTCCACTAGTTCCCAATGTTTCATCTACCCACTTTATATCTGGTGGGGTAGTGCCATCTAGGGTCATATAGAAGTATATTGCTTCAAGATCATCACCATTTATGGCGTGAGAATATGTTGCTTTAACAGGCACAGGATTGTTTACCTGAGTTCCTGAAGCTACTATAGATTCACAATTCAAATTGTTTATTTTATTACTACTTGGTAAAAATTCTATTTTAACATCAGTACAATCACCATCAACACAACTAGGAGTAGGTGGAGTAACAGGTGGTGTTACAGGAGGTATTTCATAGCAATTTCCGTATCTTGTTTCATCACACCCTTTATCACAAGACACCAGATTAGTTATAGGGAAACCTGTATTTTGAGATGTTGTTTGATCTGGGCATGCAGGTAGTGTACAACTATGTGTCTCACATTCCTCTTCAGCATCTCCTCCACAAGGATCTTCTAAGTAGTCACAGTATGGGAGAGGAGGATCTGTACAAATACAATCAGTGTCATTACATGAGCAACATTCAGGACAACATGTTTGATCTGCATCGACAGAGAACATCGGCAGTATGAAAAGATATCCTAATGATGTCAGTAATCCAACAAATCCAATTTTAAATAGTATATTCTTTTTCATTTATAAACGGCTTATCAAAGATAATATAAAGGATTGATTATTAAAATCATAACGATAGGTATGACCAGAATCAGTAATTAAGAAATCATAGAAACCACCACCAATTTCATTTTCCATTTTTGTACCTTTATATTCATCATCGTATCCAAATCCACCAGGATATCCTGGAGTTGCCCAAGATCTATTCATTCGATCTTTAAATATAGCTACAGCGTTAGAGTATGCCTGCTTATTATCAAATATCTCTGAATAATTTAAGAGGAAAGAGCTGCATGATAGAGATTCCCTTAATACATTCCCAGACATATATTTAACACCTGTTGGAAAAGTATTTGTTTCTAATATTTCTCCATATTGATATATATATTCTGCATCACTCTTTAACCTTGCATCATTTGTATATTTATATATTTCCAACGCAGTATTACCAACATCACAAATACCGTAGTAATTAAAATTTCTAGCTTTGAAATAGCTCAAAAGCTCATCATATGCTTCATATGCTATATTTACTTTATTATCACCCTCATCATGTACATATAACCAATATACAAAATCTTTTACATAATCACTTCTCTGCCAAAACCTTTTATCTTCATATATATTATATTTCTTAGTATCTAAACTGTCTTTTTCATTCAAATCTAAA
>CALLXA010000083.1 GCA_938015795.1 uncultured bacterium
GATGAAGCTATTGTCTCTACAAGATATTTTATCTCTGGACTAACTTTATCTGTAAAATCTTGTGTAACACCACCTCGACTCATACTTGATACTTTTCTAACATAAATCTTCTCATCCTTTTGAAGTATTGTTTCTAAATCTAATCCTTGTTCATTCAAAAAATCCATCAAAGGCTCATCTATTTCTATGGGTTTTAATATGTGAGCAGGGTTATAAATATCTCTTCTTGGGTCTCTGTTCATTTCTTCTATAATTTCTTTTATTGTTGATTTACCATTTCCTACAACAAAAGCAGGAATTCTTTTTGTAGCTATTCTCAATTTCCCATTGATAACAAGAAGCCTGTAATCAGAACCGTTCTCATCACCTTGTATCTGTTCTTGAATCATTATTTTTTCTTGCCATGGCTGTCTGATTTTCTCTTTGACTATTTTTTTTGCAGAACGATATGCCTTTATAGCTTCCTCCTTTGTTTTTATTCCAACAACAACACCATGTCCACCCGTTAATCCAGTAGGCTTTATAACTACAGGTTTTTTATAACTATCCCAAAGACTTTCCAATTCATTCTCATCATCTAATATATCCCATTTTGCAACTGGTAATGCTAAACGTGTAATCATTTGGTTTGTCGTCCATTTATCTCTTTGGAGATTTTTTGCAAAAATAGAGTCTTTAGAAGAAGAAACAGAAGCTATGACTTGTGAACCTTTTCCACTACCAATTGTATAATATCTATTCCAAATACTAAGATATCCTTTATCATAATCTCCAGCTAATTTTTCGTTTAAAGTTGTTAATGTAATGTCATATCCAAGTCTATGTGCAGCTGCGAGTAGGGGAATTGTAGACATTGATTTAACTCTTTGTTTAATAACTTCTTCAACAATATAATCTTTAGCTTCGTCGTATGTTATTTCAGATCTTGAAAGCTTTTCTAATTTATCTAAGGAATTCATCCAAACACCTGTTAAAACAGAAACTATTGTAAGGGTATTATTTTCAATTAAATAATCCTCTAAAAATATGGGGTGAAAATTATTTATTAATTCTAATAACTTTATTAATTCTTCTCGATTATCTCCGATGTTTGTTTTTAATATACTTGTTTCAGACTCTAGATTTAGACCTTGTAATAGCTTCATGTGATTTTTATTCTTAATTAATATACTTGTTTTTAATATATTCCATTATTGGAATTGCTACTTTGACTATATTTCCCTTATCAACTTTGTAATGAATTCTTAAACCTGGATTATAGTTTATTTCATTAACACCACACTTTGATGGTTGTGATATGTCTTCTGCTATTATATCTACACCTCCAAATTCTGAATCTATAGCTTTAACTGCTTTTACGGCTAAATCTTTGTAATATTGATGAGCTTCACTGTAACATTCTTCTGTAGTTCCACCTGTAGTAAGATTACAGTTATATCTTAAAATAACTTCTTCGTTCAATTTTGGAATATCATTCAATGTTTTATGAAAATTTTTTAACCTAAGCTCTACCTCGTTATCTATAACAATTGGCATTAAAAGATTATTTTTTCTTTCGATATTTTTAATATCAATTAATTCTTTTATGGTTGATTTTCCATCTCCTATAACATGTGCAGACTTTCTTCTGACTATTCCAACAACATTATCTCCAACGACTAAAAATCGATAATTCTCTCCCGATAGAAATTGTTCACCTAGCACTTTGTCATTCCCTTTGGCGTTTGTTTTCTCTAGGGCTTCGTTATATGCCTTTATCACATCGTCTTCGCACTCTGGTAGTAAGGTCACACCTTTTCCTCCCAATTGTTGAGATGGTTTAATAACTATATTTTCATATCTATTAAAAAACTTTATAGCATCTACTGCAGAATTTAAAACAACCTGTTTAGGAACAGGTATATTTGCTTTGTCTAATATATAATTTGTTAAAGATTTTCTCTTAGATATAGTTGTACCTGTAGTGTTGGTTAGTGGAGTAGCTGTATTTATTATAAACCAATGCTTTCCCTTGTATTCGAATCGTGCCAAAAGACTTTTTGTTAAAATCTCGTAATGTATACCTAATTCTTCAGCAGCCTCTATGTAATATGCTAGATGAACATTCCCTGCAATTTTTAAATAATAGTCATAATCTTTCATATAGTTTTAATTTTTAAAAGTATTACTTGTATCAATTAAATATCCTTTTAAATCATTGCTGCCAAGAACAATTGCTGCTGGTATGTTCTTAGTAACAATCATCTCAATTTCTTTTAGCTGTCCAGAAATCTTTATTAACACATTTATAACTGGTCTTACATTAATTTTTTCATCTTCTATTATTATTGCCAATCTTTTTATATCAGAATTAACGGTTATTGATTCTGATTTTTGATTAATTATATCTTGTGCTTCTTTGAATGATGTTAAATCAGTAGGGATATCTAATTGATTAAAAAACTTTATAGATTCAAAATATCCTAATCTACTAGCTAACGATTTGTTGATTCTAGATGTTAATACTCCAGTATCTGCGAAAGCAGTGATTGTTTCTTTCTCTATTTTCTTCTTTTTGAAATCTGTTCCTTTGTTATATGCTAATATACGTTCTTTTATATTTATAACTTTTCTACCACTAATGGCTTCTATACTTTCTTCAACTTCTCCACCAAAAAGATTTTTTGCAACTCTTATACCATGCTTTATACTCTTAATATCCAAACCTTTTACTTTTTCTAATCTCCATCTCAAACCAGCTTGATTTGCTACTTGAATACCAAGTCCTGGTCTTGCATTTAGTTCGAATACCACAGGACCTTTCTCTGCATCTAGTGCAATATCAACACCAATATATCCAAGACCACTAGCTTTTTGGCACTTAAGAGAAATTTCTAACATCTCATCCCAAAATGGTATTTGAATACCAGAAAGAGGTTTATTGTTTTTAAGATCCAATGTAGAATCTATCAGTTCATATGTATCACTCATTATGTTTTTATCATCAATGTTGTGCATAGAGTAGGTTGTAATACCTGTTCCGATATCTATTCCTGTACATATTGCACCTGAGTGTAGATTAGCTGTACCATTAGATCTTTTGGTTGGCAGCCTTGTCATAGCCATTATAGGGACGTTGTTAAAGCAAATTATTCGTATATCTGGAACACCTTTGTATGAGTATTGTTTTAGAAATGGATGTGTTTTAACTCTCTCTTCTATTATAGCTATATCAGATTTATTACCCATTGAAAATCTTCCCTCTAGGATATTCTCTACATGCAGGATAATGTCACGTTTTGTCATAATATCCCCATTTGGTCTAATCCATGCAGATTGACCTTTCTTTTTTCCGTAGAATACAATAATTCCATTTCCACCTGTACCTTGATTTGGTTTTATAACGAAACTTTTTGGTAATGATTCCCAGTCTAAAAATTCTAACTGTTTTTTATTTCTTATTAATTTATAAACCTCTGGTGTCTTTATATCGTATTTCGCTAGTATTCTTTTTGTTCTTACTTTGTTATCTGCAATTGCTTTTGCTGAGGGTGGATTGTATGGACGAATATATTCTTGGTTTCGTCTATTTAATCCTAGTACTTCTTTGTAATTATTAAGATTTAGCATTTTCATTTCCATTAACTATAGATCCGAATCTAAATCTGTCTTTTAATCTTAATCCACTAAATTGTCCTAGTAAGATATTTATAGCTAAAAGGAGTGGTATTAGGATTAGATTATTGACAAAGTACATTGAAACAAATTCACGAGTTATTATAAACCAACCAATTGTAGCTACCGTTACTGTTCCTATTAATACCATTATAGAATTTTTGAATGATTTCTTAATTTGTTGTTTTGTAAAAAAGTCTGATAGCGCAACAATGGAGATTATTGATAGTGCTGGTACTGCACTTATATTTCCTAATCCAATTTTATATTTATTGACTATCAAGAGAAATAGTAGAAGTCCCATAGCTAACATGCAGTAATTTGCTGCAATCCTAGTTATATAGTGCATTCTAATCTTTTTGAGGATAGAGTAGGAGAGCATTGATGATAGTATAACGATTATAGTTATTGCTAATCCATATTTTAAACCAGAATATGAGTATGCAATAGCTAATATTATTGGTGCATATATTCCATATGTTTTTGTTCCAACAATATATCTGGTTATGCTTACAATTGTAGCTAGTAAGCATATTGCAACCAGTAGGGTTAGCATTTCTTCTTGTACACCATTTGTAATCAACCATTGTGTCATTTCAGTATATTTCATAAAGAGTTTTATATGACAAGTTAATATGTCTACTATATATTGGCAGATTTTTATAATTATATTGTTTTCTTTATAAAAAAGCCACCATTTAGGTGGCCTTCTTATTAACTATTTAGAAAAGCAATTATGCTAATTCTACAGTAGCTCCTGCTTCTTCGAATTTAGCCTTAGCTGCTTCAGCTTCTTCTTTTGTAACACCTTCTTTTACTGTTTGAGGTGCTGCATCTACAAGATCTTTAGCTTCTTTAAGACCTAACTCTGTTAGTTCTCTTACAACTTTAATAGCTGCAATTTTGTTTGAACCAGCATTCTTAAGAACGATGTCGAATGTAGTTTTTTCTTCTACTTCCTCAGCTGCTGCTGCAGGCATTGCTGCCATTGCAACTGGTGCTGCTGCACTTACACCGAACTTGTCTTCCATAACCTTAACAAGGTCAGCAAGCTCTAATACTGTCATTTTTTCTACAATTTCGAGAACTTTTGTAGCATTATCAGATAGCTTAGGTAATTCCTTTGCTTCTACTTCTGCTTTTACTGTTTCGTCTGCCATTTGTAGTATTGTTTAAAAATTAATTACAAAATATTGTCATTAGGATTTCTTTTCAGAAATTCCTTTAAGGACCATAGTTAAACCTCTTACATTACCGGTGATTGCGTTCATAAAGCCGGTTAGAGGTGCGTTCATTGTACCTACCAATCTTGATAGTAATTCTTCTCTTGATGCTATATCTGCTAATTGCATTACTCTTTCTGCTGTTAAAAATTCTCCTTCAAATACTCCACCTTTTGCATCCATTAACTTTGTTTCTTTTTGTGCTTCTTTTACCAATTTTGCAGGTCCTGTTGGATCTTCTTCAAATGTAATTATTGCTGTTGGTCCATCAAATTCTTGTGTTTTTAATGGTTGTTCAGTTTCTTGTAAAGCTACTTTAAAGATACTATTTTTAACAACTGAGTAATCTGCTCCCAAATCTTTTAACTGTATTTTTAGTTTTGTTGTTGTTAATGTGTCTAATTGATCAGAGTTTACTAGTAAGTATCCAGATTTATTTTTCAATATTTCCTTATATTTGTTTAGTAACTCTTCTTTTTGTGAACGAGTTTTTGACATATTTATATTGTATTAATTAAGTTTGAATTTCTTTTATTGCCTCATATGGATTTATTCTTGAACCATATTTCTTCGGCGATATGAGAGAATTATATATTAAAAGGGTAGGAGGGTCAAGGTGTTACAAAGAGGAAGAAGATCAACTGCGATTATGGCAATTGCCAATAATCTAATCTTCCTCCTCTTGGCAAACTAACCTTATAATAATTGAATTGTAAATCCTTTGTAAATAAAAAAGACCTCCTAAGAGGTCTTTTGACAATACAAACTGAATAATGGATTACTCTTCTCTAGAGTAATCAATCTTAACACTCTTACCCATAGTAGGAGCAAGGTGCATTTTATCTATAGCTTGAGAGTATGGTTTGCCAATAACATCTTCCACTGCTAAAACACAAGCATGAACATTTTCAACAAGCTTTTCATCGTCTAATTCTAACTTACCAGCAACAAGATGAATAACACCTGAGTCATCACAAGCAAAAGTCATTTTACCCTTCTTATATTCCTCAACAGCACCTTTGATATCATCAGTTACTGTCCCGTTTTTAGGACTAGGCATTAAACCCTTAGGACCTAACTCTTTACCTAAAATAGCAATCTTAGGCATAACAGAAGGGGATGCAATTGCAACATCAAAAACAATGCTACCAGCTTGTACATCTTTTATTAATTTCTCTAAACCAACAAAATCTGCACCAGCCTTCTTTGCTTCCTCCTCTTTATCTGCAGTTGTGAATACTGCAATCTTTACATCTGTATTACCACTAGAGTGGGGAAGAGAGTAAGCACCTTTAATAGATTTAGCTTCTTTGTCCTTAGGAACTTTAATATCCATATGTACCTCTAGAGTACCTGTGAACTTAGAGTAAGAAAGTTCTTTAGCTTTCTTTACACCATCATTTACTGAATATGTCTTAGACCTATCTAGACCTTTAGCTTTTTT
>CALLXA010000084.1 GCA_938015795.1 uncultured bacterium
CTCAAACTTGGAATGCCATAACATTAACAGATACAGCAGGAGCATTATCATTTGATGATTACATAGAGGGAGATTTAGGAGCTAGTGGCTTTGATACAGAAAAGAGTTTTGATATTGAAGTAAGGATATTTGATAAACTAACAAATACAATAATAGAGGCTTCACTTCCAGTAGGGATTCCAGTTATGGATATTGCTTCTGGAGGTATAGGAATAGGACAGAAGTTTGATTCAGGAGTTTCTGCTTCACTACAAGTAGCAGATGCGATTACAGTAGATGCAACTGATATTAGTAGTGGTTGGTTTACTGCACAAGAAACTTGGGAGTTTGTATCGGTTGATGACCCGACAGGGATATTCAGAGTTCAAGCAGATGTTACCACAAAATATAGTGCAGGTATGAGAATTAAAATGACCAACGGAGGCAATGTCATTTACGGAATAATAACAGTCGTGGGTGGTTATTCTGGAGGTTATACAAATATAACTTTCCTACACGAAATAGACCCAGCTGATAATTTAGCATTATACCTACTAGCAAACAGTGCAATCACACTTCCATACTACTCAACCCAGAAAGCACCAGTAGGATTTCCTGCAAGTCCATTGAGTTGGAGCATTATATCAACCCCATCTAATTTTGAACAATTAAATGCAACCTCTGGACAATGCTATGAAACTGCAAACATTACATTACCTATCGGTGTATGGGATTTCAGCTATAGAGGTGTAGCTGTCCACGGAAGGACTAGTGGGGGGAGTACTAAAGCATATCTAGCAGTGGCTCTGTCTCAAACATCTGCTTCTCTTTCTGCATTCCAAAGTCAAGCATTCTGGGAATATTTTAGAACACCTGCAGCTACAACCTATGTTTATACTTTTTATCAAGGGATAGCAGGACGAACCTATATCAACTTAACAGCAAAAGACATTTTCTACCTCAATATGATTGATACACACGATGACGGAGCTACAACCCAAATGAATAGCATTCGGTTTGAAGCGATATGTGGATATCTATAATTTTACTTAAAGAAAGATGAAAAAAATACTGCCTAGAATAATCATACATTTATTGGTGTTTACGGTTATCGGAATTGTGGT
>CALLXA010000085.1 GCA_938015795.1 uncultured bacterium
ATTAAACTAGCATCTTCTAATGTCTTACTTTTCAAAGAAATTATTCTTTTTGATAGAAATTCCGATTTTCCAATTTTTAATAAAACTTTAAATAAAACTTTATTAATATTCTGATCGGTCAAAATGTGATAGTTACTCTCATTGGTATATAGGTTTAAACCATACTTACATGCCAGATACTGAAGTGTTTCTTTTGTATAAAAAGCTACATGCTGACCATGTTCTGTTCCAAAGTACCACCAGTTCTTTGGGGTATCTTTTTCAAGATTTATAAAATTTGTTGAAAATATAATAGTCCTAGATATCTTAAGCATTTTCTCAATTTCTTGAACTGGATCAACAAGATGCTCAAATAACTCAAATGCTGTAATCGCATCAATTTTTTGTGTTTTTTTGTATTCAAATCCTTTTGATAAAAGATTTTCAGTATATGAATCCTGCCAATAAAAATCAAATCCTCTATCCCTCATCAGGCGAGTAAAGAGACCATACCCTCCACCATAATCAAGATACATACCTTTTTTACCAAAAAGATAATATAAAATGATTGAAGTTTTTTTTGCTAAAGAAATATTTCTTGAGACTAATCCCGTATCAGTATTGTTTATTGGATTTGCATATGATTCCTCTAACCAGTAAGGTTCTTCAGCCTGAAGGAAATTACATTCATTACATAGGTAATAGTTAATTTTGTATTTACCCATTATCAGAGCTGTATGTTTTACTTCACATTTTGAACCACATATTCTACATTTCATAAGCTATTTAAATTTGTTAATAATTTTATAAATTCTTTTTCTAATTCCTCTTATTTTACCCCAAAATCCTTTTGCAAAAATATTTCGGAAATTAATTTGAACCATCGGATCAATATATACATCTTTTGGAAATTTCTCAGGTAGTTTCATGTTCAAAACAGGCATTTTCCACACATATTCATTACCCGAAGCACAATGAACACCAGTGCCATCTAATCCTATATTTTTAACATATGACATCGTTGGATATACTGTCAATCGATCATTTTTGAAATTATGATAAGCCCATATAAGATCCCATTCACCCTCACCTAAAAGCATTTCTGAAAGGTCAACACCTCCACTATTAAATCTTTTTTGTGCATCAAAATCTTTGCTAAATTCATTTTTATCTTTAAAATCCCAATCCACATTCATCCATCTATCCTTCCAAGTACCCCACCCCCATGATGAAGTTCTATTCATAAAAAAAATATCATACTTATATCCTATTGGTATATTAAAAAGAACGTTTGGATACTTAAATCCTGTTATTTCGCCAATACGATAATCGTTTTCATATTTTTCTAAAAGCAATTTCATAAAATCAAGAAATACAGGACTAATAACAACATCATCCTCGATACTTATAACACCATCATATTTATTTAAAATATAATTTATCCCAAAAACAACATTTCCCTTACATCCTCTATTTTTTTTTGATTCTAATAATTTTATATTAGGATATTTTTTTACAAAATCTCTTACATATTTTCTTAATTCTTCTACAGATTCCTTACTGTTGTCTTTTGGTGCATCTGAAAATATATAAGTATCATATTTATCAAAGTTAGATGCCTTTACCAATGCATTTAAGACTTCTTTCGTATGATCTAACCTGTTGTAAACAATTACTGCTATCCCTATTTTCATAATTAAAGTAATAAAATTATATTAAAAATAAACCTCTCCCTTTTCCTTAAGCTTCTCCATATCACTATCTACCATAATCTTTACCATCTCTTCTAAAGATGTTTTTGCTTTCCAACCCAATTCTTTACTTGCTTTAGTAGGATCACCTAACAAAAGATCTACCTCTGTAGGTCTAAAATATCTAGGATTAATTCTTACAATCTCCTTCCCACTCTTCTTGTCTATACCAACCTCATCAACACCATTACCCTTCCATTCAATCTCAAAACCGACTTCTTTAGCAGTAAGCTCTACAAATTTTCTAACAGTCTGAGTCTCTCCAGTAGCAATTACAAAATCATCAGGCTTCTCTTGTTGTAACATTAACCACATAGCTTCAACATAATCCTTAGCATAACCCCAGTCTCTCTTAGAATCCATATTCCCCAACTCTAAAACATCTTGCATACCTAATTTGATCTTACACAAAGCAGTAACAATCTTCCGAGTTACAAAGTTATGCCCTCTTCTTTCTGATTCATGATTAAACAAAATACCATTACAAGCAAAAAGATCATATGCCTCTCTGTAGTTTTTAATAATCCAAAAACCATATAACTTAGCAACACCATATGGACTTCTTGGATAGAAAGGTGTTGTTTCTGATTGAGGTGTTTCTAAAACCTTACCATATAGTTCAGAGGTAGATGCTTGATATAGTTTTGTCTTCTTCTCTAACTTCAAAATTCTAATAGCTTCTAACAACCTTAATGTACCCAAAGCATCAATATTTGCAGTAAATTCAGGTAATTCAAAAGATATCTGTACATGACTCTGTGCAGCTAGATTATATATTTCATCTGGTTGTATCTCTTGCAACAATCTAATTAAACTAGAACTATCAGTCATATCACCGTAATGCAAAAATAACTTTTTATCTAATATTTCAGGATCATCATACAAATGATTAATTCTCCATGTATTAATAGTACTAGCCCTTCTAATTACACCATGAACTTCATATCCTTTCCCTAATAACAGTTCTGTTAAAAAAGATCCATCTTGTCCTGTAATACCTGTAATTAAAGCTCTTTTCATAAACAAGAATATGTAAAATTATTTAACCATATAATACCCCTTAAACCACTCTACAAACTTTTCAATACCCTCATCCAATGTAACCTTAGGAATATATTTTAACATCTTCTTAGCCTTAGAGGTATCAGAATAAGTAATTAAAACATCACCCTGTTGCATAGGAAGTAAATTCTTCTTAGCCTCAATATCCATATGCTTCTCAATCAAACTAATCATCTCACCCAACTCATCAGGATCACCCTTACCAAGATTAAAAATTTCACACTCATAATCACAATCTAATGCCTTAACAACACCATCAACAATATCATCAACATATGTAAAATCTCTCTTCATATCCTTACCAAAATTAAAAACAGGAATCTCCTCACCCTTAACCATCTTCTGTGCAAACTTAAAAATAGCCATATCAGGCCTACCCCAAGGACCATACACTGTAAAAAATCTCAAACCAATCGTCCTCATCCCATACAAATGATTATATGTATATGCAATTAATTCATTAGCCCTCTTAGTAGCAGCATACAAAGAAATAGGGTGATCAGTATCATCTAACTCATTACAAGGAAACTTCTCACCATCACCATACACAGAACTAGAAGAAGCATATACAAAATTCTTAATACCATTCTCCTTACACAAACTAATTATATTTACAAAACCAACCAAATTAGATTCACCATATACATATGGATTATCTATAGAATACCTAACACCAGCCTGAGCCGCTAAATTACAAACCTTCTCAATACCATTCTCCTCAAAAACCTTTCTCAAAGAATCTAAATCAGATATATCAACCCTATACAATTTAAATTTTTCATACCCCTCTAACATCTTGTTCCTATCCTCCTTTAACTGAACATCATAGTAATCATTAAAATTATCAATACCGATAACCTCATCACCCCTTTCTAAAAGTACTTTAGAGAGATGAAAACCTATGAACCCAGCACTACCAGTAACTAATACCTTCATTATGCACCCAAGTTATCAAAATTAAATATCTTTTACATCTTCTCTTTCTCT
>CALLXA010000086.1 GCA_938015795.1 uncultured bacterium
GAATTGAGGAGTATGGTATCTTTCCTTGTGAGGCTATTTCTGCAGGAACACCAGTTATTGCTTTCCGTGGTGGTGGAAGTTTAGAAATAGTGAAAGAGGGAAAGAATGGTATGTTTTTTGATAATTGGAATATATCTGATTTTAGAGGGTGTATGAAAAATTTTGAGGGAAAGAAGTGGAATTACAAAAAAATCTCAGAGGACACACGATATGTTAATGATTTTGATAGCTTCAAAAAGAGTATCCTTAAACAATTGGTTGATAACAAATAATATATTTGATATCATTTTCAGTACTTGGAATGCCGAGATAGCTCAGTTGGTAGAGCATCTGTCTGAAGAACAGAGGGTCCCCAGTTCGAGCCTGGGTCTCGGCATATGCGAGAGTAGTTCAGTTGGCTAGAACGACACATTGCCAATGTGTAGGTCGCGGGTTCGAACCCCGTCTCTCGCTCCAATTCCCTGAGAGTCTAAGATTAATCACAAACTCTTGCTGCGTAAAGAACTATAGCCATTAAACGGGTAGCTTTTTGTTTTTTATAGGTTTCTATCCTAGAGAATATTAATTCTCAATTAATTAAGCTCAATAGCGTGAGATGTAATAAGCATTCTCTTATAACTTTAGATTCTTTTCTTCTCTAATATATTCAAACAAATACTGTCCGGCATATGCTGTATATATTCCAAAATACTCTGTTGACCATTTTGAGGTATCGATATAATTTTTGGCATCGATACAGTAATACTCATTACAAAATCTTTTGGCCCACACATCTAAAGGAGTAATTTCTAGAAAATCTAAAGAGTATGACATTATACAATCGGCGACCTTGTTACCAACGCCATGCAAACCTGTTAACAATTCTCTTACTTTTTCAATATCTTTCTTTTCTGAATATCTTTGTATTTCATTTCTCAAATCTCCCTCAAGTAACTGAGTAGAAGTATTCTTGAGATATTCTGCTCTGTATCCTACCCCCGTGCTTTTTAAAAGATCTAGAGGAGCTTCTGAGAGGGCTTTTAGTGTAGGAAAGGTATAGAAAATATGACCTTCAATTCCAATCTTTTCTCCAAGCAATTCTGAAAGTTTTTTAATACTGGATCTAATGGCTGGGATGTTTTTGTTTTGAGAAATTAGAAAGGAGATGACTGTTTGCTCAAAGGGCATATCAAGCAATCTTAAGCCAGGGTATTTTAATATTGCTTTATGTATATATTTATCCGTATCTATTTCTTTTAGTATTTTCTCATAATCGAGATTGATTCTGAAATATTCTTCAATTAGTTTATAATTATCTTTCTCTGGATATGTTTGCCAATACCAAAATTTGCTTCCCTCTTTAATTTTTACAACCGTGTTTTGTATTACTCCCCAGTAAATATTATTTATATATTCCCAAGAGAAAGATTGTCCTCCCAAAAGAGTTTTGTTTAAATTGTAATTTTCAACTTTAATTTTGTTCATAAACTAGTAGTCTAAGATAGTTTCAAAATGTGCTTTCCTACGATAACTATATCAAATTTTTCTTATTTCTGAGCTTGATTATGAGTTATCCTGTAAAAATATTAAATTTGAAACAATTTCTAGTATAGTATTTAATGTAATATGTATTTTGAAACTATCTTAGATTCTATTGCTTATGCAATCAAAAGAGATCAAGAAAAAAAACTATTTTATTGAGAAAATCTCGAGATTTAGACCAATTGCTTTCGTTTTGAAGAATAAATATGTCTTTATTCTTTTAACCTTGTTCTTTTTTTCTTATTTCTTGGGGTTTTGGAATATAAAAAAATATGAACTTGTAAGTGAGGAGATTAGTATTCCAACGGTTTTGCAAAAAGATATTGATTTATACATAAAAAAAGAAATTCTTGGCAAAAATTTCTTTTCATTTAGTTCTTCCCAAATAGAAAGAAATATTTATTTGAAATTTAACTATATTAAAAAGATTAATGTTGAGAAAAGTGTTCCCAACAGGATAAGTGTTTCTTTAGAGGTCTATGAAAAAGAATATGTTGCATATTTGGGAGATAAATCATGTTATTTATTGTCTTCTGATGGATATATGTTGGAGAATTTGTGTAAAGAGGACGTGATGAGTTGTTGTGATAAGTATTCTACAGATAATTCAATAAAATATTTTGTTGCAAGCACATTGAATTTGTCTCAAGATAGTAATGGAAGATATCGATTGCTAGTGATTGATAATGTAAGCAAATTGGTGTCTGTTTTTGAATATCTTTCCTTAGAGATTTCAGATATGAGTTTAGAGGATAATCTTTTGAATGTTAAAACTCAAAATGATAAATTGTTTGTTTTTGATTTCCATGATGATTTAAATCTGCAGCTTCAAAGATTGCTTGCCATTATAGGGAAAGTTCAGGGTGATGATATGGAATTTAAAATTATTGATTTAAGGTTTGAGAGGCCTGTTTTGAAGAAGTAGTAGTAAAGTTCTTGCGAAAGATGATATTATTGATTATATTATTAATTAGAATCATACGATTCAAGATAGTATAATATTTAATGTAAAATAACTGTCCTAATCAACAATGGCACGTAAAATTATAACTGCAATAGATGTGGGTTCTTCTAAAATTACAACAGTAATTTCCTCCGTGGAGGATAATCAGCCACCTACAGTCATTGGTGTGTGCTCATATCCAACCAAAGGGATGAAGAAGGGTGTTGTTGTAAATATAGATGATGCTACAAATGCTATTTCTGAAAGTGTCACTGCTGCTGAGAGAATGGCGGGTGTTACAATCTCTGATGTTTATGTGTCAATAAATGGTGAACAGGTAACTAGTTTAAACAACAAAGGTGTTGTTGCTGTATCTAGTTCTGAAATAACAATAGATGATACATATAGAGCTATTGAGAATGCTAGAACATTATCTTTGCCAGACAATTTGAATCCAATTCATATAATTCCGAGAGAATTTGTAGTAGATAATCAAGGCGGTATTAAATATCCAATAGGTATGAGCGGTGGAAGGCTTGAGGTTGAGACACATATAATAACAGCTCCTAATTCATATTGGCAGAATATAAAGAAATGTGTTGAGCAAATTGGTTTGAACGTATACGATGTTATCTTTACAGGTTGGGCATCTTCATTGTCTGTCTTGACTGATACTGAAAAAGAATTGGGTGTCACTATGTTGGATATTGGTGCTGGCACAACGAGTATCGCTATTTTCCAAGATGGTTCTATAACATATAGTGGAAGTATTCCTTTGGGTGGTGATAATATTACTAGTGATATAGCAATTGGATTACAGGTGTCTTTGGAAGAAGCTGAGAAAATTAAAGTAAGAATGGCCGACCTTTTAGATAACAAGAATCCTATCCAAAGGCAACAAATTTCCAATTCTACACCAGCTTTGTTGAGAAAAATAGAGGATGATAAGCCAAGAAAAAAGAATGTAGAAGAATTAGATCTCTAGATCGGAAGAGCACACGTCTGAACTCCAGTCACGGCTACATCTCGTA
>CALLXA010000087.1 GCA_938015795.1 uncultured bacterium
TATGAACCATTTGACAAAGCAGAAGTATCAGGATCTGCATTAGACAAAACAATAGTGCCAGTACCACTTGAAGATTTTGCTTTAAATACAAAACTTCCAACAGTACCATTGAATGTTTTAGTATCTTTAAACAAGCAAGATATTACCAAAGTGCCAGAGCCCTCTTGTACATCAAAATCCTGATCACAAGCTAATGATGACGAACTAACATAATCTAAGTTAGATGAAAAAGTAAACTTTACAGACATACCTGCAACAGATTCCCCATCAGAGTTGAATGTCAAATTTACAGTTGTACCACTAGTCGTCACATTACCAGAAGAAGGCTGTAATCCAATACTAGGTGCAGCAAAAATTTCTTTTGTCGATAACAGTAATAACAGAGGTGCGAGTATAGTAGCGAACAGTAATGATCTTATTTTGCTATTCATCATGGCAGTTTTTAAATTTAAAATTATAATAAAGATTTCAAATAGAATTTATAATACTTAAGGAACAATATATAGTCACCATTAATAGTTATCTTATTATCTTTGTTCAAATCATATCTCGCATCTAAGATAATGCTCTCAAACAAATACTTCTTTATTGCTTTATACAATGGCATATAATCTCCAGCAATAGAAACTTTACCATCTCCATTCGCATCAGCTTCCCATTCACAAGTATTACTACATCCATCACCCTTTTCAACATTACCATCATCACATTTCTCACCATTATCTTTTTCTAATTTTCCATTACCACAAGAAGTAATAATAGTACATGTTTCTGAACATTTATCCTTATCTAATTTGTAATCACATAGTTCCCAATCTTGTTTTACACCATCACCACAAGAAGCTACACAAGTGGAACTACAATTTGATCCATTAGCACCATTAGATTCTCCTAAATCACATGTCTCTCCCTCATCTATAATAGAGTTTCCACATTTAATCTCACAATTAGTATCACACTTCGAATCCTTCTTTCCATTATTACTACCATCATCACAAAGCTCGCCATTTTCAACAACAGAGTTTCCACAAACAGGATTGCTCTCATTTTCTACTTTTAACTTACACTCAGAGTTACAATTACTCGAGCCATCACACTCCTCTCCCAAATCGGTTTCAATAACGCCATTACCACAACCACCTGGACTATATGGACCACCAAATAATCCTATGTCATTTCGCGAACCATCCCTATCATTATATATAGCCTCTGGATTACCTTTGTTAACGATTATGGTACTAGCATCTGTTTTCTCCCATGTTTCAAGATTTAACTTTGGATCCTGGTTTTTAAACGAACTTATTTGAGGAGTAAACTTAACAAACATCGTATTATCAGATGGATAATATACATTATGCCCAGAAGATGATTCCAACAATGTCCCAGCTGATGTAATATGAACAATATTACTCATATATACATTATTGTAGTTTTTAACATACTTAGTATTATCATTTACTTTCAATCCAGAATTAGTAGAATTAGCAACTATATTGTTTGCAAATGTACGAACAAATTTATCGCTATTGCCATAGAAATAAGCAGCAATACCATTACTTTCAAATATATTGTTTCTAAATTCACCCTTTGTACTTGGTCGAATCTTAATACCCTCAACATTCTCTTTAAACTTATTCCTTATTACATCCAACTCCCTTGAAGAAGTATCTGTAAGGATACCAACTGAAGAGTTATTCAAAAATTCAGAATCTAAAACAGTAACTTTTCCACCGGTAGTTGCTAAAGATATACCAGAAACTAATTTTTCAAACAATGTTTTTGACACCTTAACATTAGAAGCACCGTCTATCCTTATACCCATTGTAGATTTCTTATTCTCTGTTAATACAATCTTAGTATCAGCGATATTAAATGCAACACTTTCTGTTGGAGTCTTCTCATACAATCTAATACCTACAAGATTATCCCTAAACTCAGCTTTGTTAATATTAACAATCCTAGAAGTTGTTTCTGTGCTTAAATACAAGCCATGACCACTACCAACAACACCAGTTGAATAAGCAGGATGATTCTTTACAACGGTATTCTTACCCAAATTCAATTCAGTATTCTTACCCATCCATATTCCTGTATATACGTTATCTCCTATCGTTGTATTTTCAACCTTACTAATCTTTGACATCTCATCCTTTACTGTAGATTCTAATTTAATTCCATACTTATTGTTTGATACATATGATCCAGAAATTTCATCGACAACAGCATTGTTTAATAACTGCAAACCAACATTTGCAGAACTTAGTGTTGTACTTTTCATTGATAACAACTTCGAGCTTCCTGACAATTCAATATCTATATATGATTTATCTTTGTTACTTTTTACTTCTGAATTTTCAATCTTAAGAGTAGATGTATCTTTCATTGCAATACCTTTTCCTAACGTTTGTACATTAGTACCTGAAAGATTAACACTAGAACTCCCCTTTGCAAGTATCGTTGTAGCATTATCTGCGTTAGTATAATTTTTATTTGTCTTTATTACATTTCTATTCTCATAGCTTGAATCTGTATTACCTGAAGAAGCTATTAATTTTGCACTATCTTGCAATACAACAGCAGAGAAACCATCTGACTCAATTTTGCTTTTGGATGAAAGATTTAATGTAGAAGTATCTTTTACAAGAGCACCTACTCCTGAAGTATTTTTTAACAAAGTACCTTCCAAATTCAATGTACCATTATTTAACACAACAACACTTCCCAATGCAGCGTTTTGAGCAATAACATTTTTCAATGTTAACTTACCAGCATCTACAACCGCTACTCTACCAACCAAACAATCCTCAATACCAGAGCAATATGTTGTATTTGTTGCTAAATTATCAAATTTTATACCTGAAACAACAACGTTTGAAGATTTCTGAATATCTATACCACCTACAAATGCAGAACCATCTATAACAACAGGTGGATTTTGATCAGGTAACAAAGTAGGATTAACCTCACCTCTCAAATCCTGTCCCTCTACCAAAACTGATTTACTAATATTTTTTAAAGAAATCCACTCCCTATCTATGCTAGCAACACTTGTTAAAGCTGAATTATTTAACTTATATAATCCCTCTCGTATTACAATATATATCTCACCATCATTGTTCAAATCTAAATTCACACTATCATGAAAAAGATTATAAAGACCCTGAGATCCACTATATAGCACAGTACAACCTTCAGCAGTTAAATTATCATCTGGACAAATTATGAAGTCTGGTCTTGCAGATGCATTACTTCTAAAATCAAATGATATTTCGCCCTTGTATAGAAACCAAACACTTAAAAGACTAAAGATACTAAGTATAACTATAATAGAAACAGTTAGAAACTTGTTTTTTTTGATATGCATCTCAGATAGAATAATTAAATCAATCATTTATAATATACAAATAATTAAATACTTTGACAACTATTCTAAAAAGCTTTTTAATATATTGTAGGATTCTAATTTAATAAGCCTTACTTATGAAAAATCTTTGCCCCAAAGTAATACTTTTGCTATCTATCTTTTTCTGTTTCGTAACGCCTACCTTTGCTGCTACAGATTTAGTCATATCAGAAACTAATAGTAATATAGATAGCAAAACTATATCTCTCGATATAAATAGTAAACAGGATAAAATACAAGGAGTTACAGTAATTTTAAACATGTCCGAAAACTTTAATGTTTCAAATATACAAAAAGGTGATGTAAATTGCAGTTCATTTGACTACAATATAGGAGATAGCGGTATTTCAATAACATGTTTAGAAAAAGAGCCTCTTACTTTAAAGGGCACATTAGCAACAATAACAATACCACACACAGAAGATTATGAACTCAAAATAAACAAGGATTCAAGCGACATAGCAGGATCAACTTTTGGCAACATTACAAATATTGAAATAATTTCCGAAGATAATACTATAGAAGAAAACAATGCTTCTGATTGGTTAAAGGAAAACTTACTCTTAATTTTCTCTTCTACACTATTCATTTCTTTAGCTATTGTATTAGTAATTACTTTAAAGAAAAAACAATCAAATTAAATCGAATATTTAAAAATATGAAGACATTAATAATTTGTGATTCATATTTTGGTAATACACAAAAAATAGCTGAAGCTATTTCAAATACAATTCCAGAATCAAAATTAATAAATGTAAAAGACTTCAAACCTGAGTATCTTGAAAACATAGAACTGTTAATTGTAGGATCCCCTACAAGAGCATTTAGTCCATCTGAAAATACAACTGCTTTTCTTAAAAAATTACCTAATCTAGAAAATATAAATATTGGAGCATTTGATACAGGTATATCACCAAACGATGTCTCTTCTAAGATATTAAAACTATTTATTAAACTTTTCGGTTATGCTTCTCCTAAAATATCTAACGCTTTAATTAAAAAGGGTGGAAACAAGATATTAGAACCAGAAACTTTTTTTGTACAAGAAAATCAAGGTCCATTAAAAAAGGGAGAAATTGAAAGAGCAATAGCCTGGGTGAAAAAGATATCTTAACCATATGCAAACTCATTACAACACCATAATTATAGGGGCAGGACCCGCTGGATTGATTGCAGGTATTTTTGCAAAAGAAAAAGGTGAAAATATATTAATAATTGAAAAGAATGAAAAGATAGGTAGAAAGCTTTTTATAACTGGTAAA
>CALLXA010000088.1 GCA_938015795.1 uncultured bacterium
GTCTCACAAGATGAAAAAGACAATGTTTTTGGATATTGGGGTCATCTTCTTTCAGATTCAGCTGATCATAGAAGAAAAAGTACTATGATTAAAAAAAATACTGATTATTATGTAAGTAGTAAGAAATTTTTCCCTATGAGTGGATATATTATGGCCATGAGGAAGATGGATATTAATATTCCTAGGAACGTTCTTTCAGATGATGCTTTTATCTCATATTCCATCAGGAATGAAGGTTTTGAAATTGCATATGCTCCTAATGCTAGATGTTTTGTTAAGTACCCTACAAATCTAAATGATTATTACAAACAAAAGGTTAGATCTTTAGGTGGTTTTAAACAGTTAAAAGAGTTTGGAGTAATGCAAAGAGATAGGCAAAGCAGGAGTTTTTTGATTGAGCTTGGTTATGCTTTCTATGTTTTAAGATATGCAAAATCATTAAAACAGTTTATATGGTCACTTTCTTTATTTCCTATTAGATTATTGACATGGATAAAGATATTTTGGGAAAGAGTTATATTAAAAAGAGATATGCCTAAAGATGGGTGGAAGAGAATAGAGAGTACAAAATAATATCCTATACTATATTAAATATAAATTAAAAAGGGACCGTAGTCCCTTTTATAATAAGCAAAATCTTGTAATCTTAGATTACCATCTAAAATGTGCAAATGCTTTGTTAGCTTCTGCCATTCTTTCTGTGTCTTCTTTCTTCTTAACAGCGTCTCCTTCTCCTTTGTAAGCTTCTATCAATTCATTTACTAAGATTTCATCAAAAGCTTTTCCTGATTTCTTCCTAGCTACATCAATTATCCATCTAATAGATAATGTTTCTTGTCTTCTAGGGCTTACAGGCATAGGTACTTGGTAGTTAGCACCACCTACTCTTCTTGCTTTGATTTCTAGAGCTGGTCTTACATTATCAATAGCTTTGCTTAAGAATGATATAGCATCTTTTTCTCCAACTTTTTCAGATCCTTTTTCCAATGCAGCATATACCAAGTTTTCTGCTAATGATTTTTTACCATCTTGCATTACTTTGTTTATAAGTCTTGATACTAGTACATCATTGTATCTAACATCTCCTATAGATTTTCTTTTCTTTGCTCTTTTTCCTCTCATTTATTTATATATTTAATTAAAAACTATTCTTCAGAAGCCTTAACTCCATATTTAGATCTGGCTTTCTTTCTGTTTTTTACACCTTCGGTATCATATTTTCCTCTAACTACGGTATACTTTACACCAGGTAAGTCTCTTTTTCTTCCAGCTTTTACCATAACTACTGAGTGTTCTTGTAGGTTATGGCCTTCACCTGGGATATATGCAACTATTTCCATTCCGTTTGAAAGTCTAACTTTAGCAACTTTTCTCAAAGCTGAGTTAGGTTTCTTTGGTGTCATTGTTTTTACTTGCAAACATACACCCCTCTTAAAAGGATTCTTTGTTTTTGTATATTTATTTTTCAAAGGATTGAAGTTAGTAGCTAAGGCAATATGTGTTGTCTTTTGCTTCTTACTTTTCCTTGGTTTTCTTACTAATTGGTTTATTGTTGGCATGGTCGGTATTATATAACAAATTCAATTAAAAATTAAGCTCTGGTAGATCTTCTTCTTTATCTATCTCTGCAGAGTCTCCAACAGGTATAGGTCTTCCGATTATAACATTTTCTTTCATTCCTCTTAGGTAGTCTACTTTTCCTAAGATTGCAGCTTTTGTAAGTACTCTTACTTGCTCTTGGAATGACATAGCTGATAAGAAGCTTTCTGTGTTTAGGGATGATGTTTTAATACCAAGTAATTTAGGTATTATCAAACATTTATTCTTTCCATCTCTAACAAGTCTTCTGTTCAACTCATCTCCTAAGAATCTGTTAATCAAAGATCCTGCCAAATATTCTGTGTCTCCAGGTTCATATACTTTTCCTAATCTAGCCATTTGTCTTAGGATTATTTCTATATGAATATCACCAATTGGCACACCTTGTTCATTAAATACTCTTTGTACTCCATCTAAGATATATTTTTGAGCAGATAGAATATCTGATACATCAGCCAATTTTTTAGGATCTACTGATCCTTCAGTTAATTGTTGACCTGCTTCAATTGTGTCTCCATCTTTAATCAATATTTCTATTCCTGAGAGTACAGTGATTATTTCTTCAGCTTTCATATCTCCAGATATTGTTAATACTCCAGCATCTATTTCAACAGTTCCATCAAATGGTGCTTGTCTTTCGCCTTCCTCTGAATCAATATACATTAATTGACCAGCTTTAACTTTATCACCATTTTCTACTGCCATTTTAATTGCCTTAGATATTATGTAATATCTAATCATATTTTTATTACCTGCAATAGTTATTGTAGCAGATCCATCTTCAGCAATATCTACATGTGCTTTTCCAGAGATAGATGCAATTTCTGCTTCTGCTTTTGGTGTTCTAGCTTCGAAGAGTTCTTCGATTCTAGGTAAACCTTGAGTGATATCTGTTTTACCAACACCACCAGACTGGAATGTTCTCATTGTTAACTGTGTACCTGGTTCCCCAATTGATTGTGCAGCTATTACACCTACACCTCTACCCATTTCCATTTCAGATCCATCTTCTAAGTTCAATCCGTAACATTTTCTACAAATACCTAAAGGTGATTTACAAAGCATTGGTGTTCTTACAAATACTTCGTCTATATTTGTAGAAGCTATTTCTCTAGATAGGATTTTTGTTATATATTGATCTTTTTTTGCAATAATATTTCCATCAATGACAACATCTTGTGCTAATACTCTTCCAAAGATTCTATCTTTGAATTCTAATCTTCTTTCAGCATCTCTTTTAATACTTAATCCTTTTCCTTCATATCCACAATCATCTTGTTTTATTATTACATCATGAGCTACGTCTACAAGTTTTCTTGTTAAGTAACCTGATGATGATGTTTTTAATGATCTATCTGCAATACCTTTTCTACCACCATTTGACGCTACAAAGTATTCAAAAGCTGAAAGTCCATCTCTATAGTTACCTTTGATAGGCATAGGGATCATATTACCTCTAGAGTCTCTAACAACACCTTTGATTGTTAATACCTGTCTAGCCTGAATTTGACCACCGTTTGCACCAGATTCAACCATTTCATATATGGTATTGTTTTTATCTAATGTATCCCAAGCTTTTTCAGCAAGTTCAACTGCAAAGTCATCCCACATATTTGTAGAAATATTTATCTTCTCATCTTTAGTCATTAAACCTTGGAGGTAGTTTTCTTGTAATTGTTCATCCTTCTGTTCCATCATTTTGATTTCTTTTTCAAGATCAAATGGAATTTGACTATCTTCCATGGCAAATGAGAATGCAATATCTGTTGCATATTTAAATCCTAAGAATTTCATACTGTCTAAGAGTTCAACAACAACTTGTAAATCATATCTGTCTTTAATATCAGATACTATTTTGTTTACTAGCTTTTTGTTTACTCTTTCATTAATAAATTCATAGTCCTCAGGAAGAATATTGTTAAATATTACTCTTCCAACACTTGTTCTTCTTGTTTCTCCTTTGTATTTAACAATTATTTCTTCTCCAATTGTAATGACATCTCTTTCATATGCCTTTATAGCTAGGTCTGAGTTTGCAAATATTCTTGGTTTTTCAACTTCATTCATATCTGTCAAAAGGAAGAATCCTAGTAACATATCTGCTGCAGGTAAAGCAAATACCTGACCATTAGATATATTTACAATGTTCTTTGATGACATCATGCTCTTCTCAGCTTCTTTTCTAGCTTCTTCAGTTAGCAATATATGTACAGCCATTTGGTCACCATCAAAGTCAGCATTGAAAGCTTTACATATCAATGGATGAATTCTTATAGCATCACCTTCTACCAATCTAGGATAGAATGCTTGTACACTATATTTGTGTAGTGTTGGAGCACGATTTAGTAACACAGGTTTACCTTTAATTACTTCTTCTAATATATCCCAAATTACTTCATCTGCTTCTTCTATTAATTCTTTTCCTACTCTTATATTAGGTGCTAAATCTCTTTCTAAGAGCTTGTTTATTACAAATGGTTTAAACATTTCTAATGCAACTGATTTTGGTAATCCACATTGATCAAAGTTTAATGTAGCATCACCAATAATAACTGCACGACCAGAGTAGTCAACACGTTTACCTAGTAAGTTTTTTCTGAATATACCTTTTTTACCTCTAAGATCATCAGTTAATGACTGATATGGCAATCTCTTGCTATTCATCATTGGTTTTGATGGTCTATGAGAGTTATCAATTAAAGCATCTACAGATTCCTGTAACATTCTCTTTTCATTTCTCAAGATAACGTCAGGTGCACCGATTTCCATCAATCTTTTAAGACGATTATTTCTGTTTATAATTCTTCTGTATAAGTCATTTAGGTCTGAAGTTGCAAATTTACCTCCTGCTAGAGGAATAATTGGTCTTAACTCTGGAGGTAACACAGGTAATATATTCATTACCATCCAACCAGGATTAATACCATTTATTGAAAAACCTTCTAGATACTGTAATCTTCTCACAATAGCTGCTCTTTTGTCTCCCTTTTCTTTATCTGCTTGTCTTCTTAAGTTTTTAATTTCTCCCTCTATATCAAGATTTTCAAGAAGTTTTTTGACAGCCTCTGCACCCATCATAGCTTCAAAGAAGATTAAATCCCTATCTGCAAGATCAATATATTCATCTTCTGAAAGTACAGACCCTACTTCTATTTTTTCGATTATTTGTAAAATTCTTGAATAAAAAGAATCGATTTCCTCTTCTCTTTCTGCAAATGATTTCCTTATTTTAGCTAATGACTGCTTCTGTTTATGTACAATTTGATCTTTCTTAAAATCACTAGACTTCTCTTTATCCAATTCTTTCACATCACCATCAAACATAGCTTCAGTTACCTTTAACTCTTCTTCTAGTTCTTCTCTTAATTGAGAAAGTTCTTGTTTTTTTAATGTTTCTGCTTTAGCAAAGATATCTTTTCTCTGTTCTTTTTCAACATTAACAATCATATACCTCGTGTAATAGATGACTGAAAGAAGCTTTTTGTGTGAAATATCTAAAACAATAGACATTTTGTTAGGAATTCCGTATGCAAACCAAACATGAGCAACTGGAATAGCAAGGTCAATATGACCCATTCTTTCTCTTCTTACATCTTTTGTTGTTACTTCAACTCCACATTTATCACAGACTATACCCTTATATCTAATCTTTTTATATTTTCCACAGTAACATTCATAGTTTTTTGTTGGACCAAAGATTTTCTCACAGAAGAGACCATCTGGTTCTGCTCTAAATGTTCTATAGTTAATAGTTTCTGCTTTTGTTACCTCACCATATGACCAATCTAAGATTTGATCTGGAGATGCTAACGTAAGTTTTAAAACATCAAATGATGTTGATTTATTATGATTCTTCATTTTCTACCTCCTCTCCCTTTACTTCGGGAGTTCTAGATATTAATTCCATGTTTAGGCAAAGAGCATTTAATTCTTTGACTAATACTTTAAATGATTCAGGGATATTTACATTTTCTATCTTATCTCCCTGAATTATAGCTTTGTATGCAGAAGATCTTCCTTTAACATCATCTGCCTTTATCGTTAACATTTCTTGCAAAGCATATGGAGCACTGTGTGCTTCTAATGCCCACACTTCCATTTCTCCAAATCTCTGTCCACCCATTTGAGCTTTTCCTCCTAATGGTTGTTGAGAGACTGCAGTGTATGGTCCTGTTGATCTTGCATGAACTTTTTCATCAGCGATGTGATGTAGTTTCAATGTATATTTCATTCCTACAGTAACTTTGTTAGGGAATTTCTTACCAGTCCTACCATCATATAGATCAACTTTTTGATCCATATCAAAACCTTTCTTTTTTAATTCCTCTTTCAACCACTCTTCATTGATACCCTCAAAAATTGGGAATGCAAATTTTTCTCCTAAAAGTTGAGCATATTTACCAAAGTGAACTTCAGATGCCTGACCAAGGTTCATTCTTTTTAGGAATGTTGGTGTTAAAATAATGTCTACAGGTTCACCATCTGCTGTATATGGCATATCTTCAACTGGCTTTATAGATGCAACAATATTTTTGTCTCCGTGTCTTCCAGAAAGCTTATCTCCATAGTTAATTTTTTTAGTATCTGCAACCCAAACTTTTATTTCATGCAATACTCCAGGAGGTAACTTATCTCCTTTATCTGTAGATAATGTTTGAGTTTTGATAACAATTCCTTCTTCTCCGTTTGGTACTTTCAAA
>CALLXA010000089.1 GCA_938015795.1 uncultured bacterium
CCTGTATATACATAAGGGACTCCATTATTAGAACACCATCCCTGAATTATAAAAGATAGAGGATCAATAGTATGTCCATGAACAACATCTGGCTTTAGTTCGTTTAATACCTTGTATATCCTGTTGATTTTGTTTACAGTTGGAGAATATATTCTCACTCCATCTTTAACATCTGTAGATTTTAAAGTACGAACCATTAATTCTGATTCAATATGATCTTTTTTAATACTGTATTCAATATCTGGACACAACATCCAAACCTCATTCTCAGTATTACCAGCCATATACCTTGCTAATTCCCAAGCAACTCTAGAATCTCCTCCTGCAGCAATTTCTGAATATGGGCATGTATATACTATTTTCATAACATTAAATATATATCACATATGTTTTTCAAAAGGAAATTCATAACTGAGGTTCCTAAAAACTACTTAATTATGAGATAATTGACATATAAATAACAAATCATTAAACAATCAAACTATATGAAATTACTTTCACAATTCGAAAACAAGTACAACAACATTACATACAAACTATATCAATTAGATAATGGTATAAAGTTTTTACATCTTGTAAACCCAGCAACAATAGATACAGACTTTGCAATAATAGTAAAAGCAGGAAGTGCTTTTGAAGAGAAAGAAAATGTTCCAAAGGGAACAGCACACTTCTTAGAACATATGATTTTAAATCCAAATTCTACATTTAAAAATAGGGAAGAAATCGATCGTTTTGAACAAGGAAATAGTCAAAAAGCAGGATTAGATATGAATGCATATACTAGTAGAAAAAACATATATTTTGTTGGACATACAAATGAAAAAGGAACTGATCGCTTACTTGAAAGAATTGATAGTTTAATACAATTTCCAAAAGATATATTTAAAAAACATATGAAAAAAGAGTGTGCTGTAATTATTGCTGAAAAAAGTAGAAAACAAAAAAAAGATAAGGATCCATATCTTCTTTCTTTAGAATTTCTTTTTAAAGATCCTTTACCCGAATTCACGGGTGATGTTTTAGGAGAAATAGAAGATATTAAAAAGATAAAGATTGAAGATTTAGAAAAATATTTTAAAAATAGAATTAAAACAGGAAATACAGTGTTTGCATTACAAACAGAAAAAGATATTACAATTGAAATGGAAAAAAGATTAGAAAAAATATCTAAATATTTTGAAAAAGGAGAATCAGATCTTTTTAGAAAAATTTCATTAAAAAATGAATACCGAATAGGGACTTTTACTGATGAAAGAGCTAACGGATTTTTCTTTTCATTAATATATTTTAAAAAAGAACCTGTTAAATATGATTATAAAGATTTAGCACTCTCCAAACTATCTAACAATTTAATTAGTTGGTTAGCATTTAACAAATTAAGAGAAGAGATGGGTTTAATCTATGACTTCTCAGGCTTTAATACATCTTCAACTTCATATGAATATTCAATAAATGGTTTTAAGTTTACTACAGAAAATCAAAAGATTACCAAAATGTTAAAAGAATTAGACAATTTAATGTATGTAGAATCCTTTAAATTCTTGAAAACAGAACAGGGTCGAGAATGGTTCGATGATGCAATGAGTAATTACATATATCCTAGAACAACAAAATTTGATCCTGAGATAGCTGAAAATTCAGTAGTTTCTTTGTTAGAGGGTAATGAGATATATAATCATAATTTGTTTGTAGATGAAATGAAAAAAATAACACTCTCAGATATAGAGAGATATTTAAAAAGATTTCTTAAAATACCTCCTCATATATGGATGGAATCTGATATGTCTGATATTGATATGAGAAAGATTGTAAAAAAATCTCCATTAGGAAAGAGGTATAACAATGTCATTTAAAATATATCAAACGTCTTTATAAATTCTTTGAAATCTTTTTTAACTTTGTTAATATATGTGACTTGGAAAATAACAAAAAATTACTAAAACCTAAACTTCTTCGATGGTTATCTAGATTAATATTAAAGATATACATATTAATTTTCTTAAGATTAAAGCTAAATGTTAAATACAAACTTCCCAAAGGACCTAAGATATTTGCTGTAAACCATCCAACAACAACAGACCCTTTCTTAATATATGCAACATATCCCAATGCTAAAATGCTAATTAGTGAAGATGTTTTTAAAATAAAGATATTAGGATGGATATTTAAAAAATTAGGACATATACCAACATCTAAGGATAAAGGATTAGAAGCATACAACAAAGCAAAAGAAGAAATATTAAATGGATATAGTCTAATTATCTTTCCAGAAGGATATCTTAGTAAAAAAACACATACTCTTAACGATATGAAAACAGGTGTTGTTAGGTTGGCATTAGAAACAGATACTCCAATCATACCAATAGGGGTAAGTATTGAAGATAAAGGTATTAAACATTTCAATATTAGAGTTACAAAGAAATTACATTTGAGAAGTCAATGGTATATGAGAGGTAAATACATTATAAATGTTGGTAAAAGTATGAAGTTGAAAGGTAATTCACATAATAAAGAATATGTAAAAAAGAAAAGCATATACCTGCAACAGGAAATACAAAAGCTATGCAGAAAGAAATAATCTTTTGATAAACAAAGATTAACACTTGACACGATTAGCACTCGGTGGTACTATTTGCTAATGAGTAATACTCATTTATTTAAATTTTTATCTATATATAATTATGAAAATAATAAAAAGAGATAACAATGCAAATAATGCAGTATATACACCAGTTAGATCAATCTTTGACGATTTCTTTACACTACCTTCCATAATCGAAGATTCATATTTTGATTCTTCTTTTAGAAATATATCCGCAGATATGTGGGAAGAGAAAGATGCAGTATTTGTTAAGATGGCAATTCCAGGAGTTAAAGAGGAAGACTTAAAGGTAACTGTAGAAAATGACTTCATAACAATTTCTGCAAATACAAAGAAGGAAGAGAAAGATGAGAACGACAAGAAATATTACTACAAAAGTATGTCATCTTCTTTCCAACAAACCTTTAACCTACCTTGCAAAGTAGATGTCGATAGCTCAGAAGCAAGATTAGAAAACGGTGTTGTAACAATTAAATTACCAAAATCTAAAGAACAAATTGCAAGAGAAGTTAAAATTGTTAAATAATTGATCTTGCAACAATAAGAGAAGGGGGGATAGTATCCCCCTTTTTTGTTTTGTTTCCTTTTACAAAAAAGATATAAAGATATACACTTAATAATCTAAGATATCAGTAGTTTCACAATGCCTAATCAAAGAGCCCCTCTATCAATAGCTATAATCTCTAAATATTTCTCAAATGTAAATTTATCAAAATCTACTCTGTGTTCTCTAATTGCAGATGTATCATATGGATGCTCTCTATCATAATAATTGTCATCATCAATTGATGATAAACCATCTCTTATAGACAATTTTACTATATTTAAAAGATTCTCGACTTCTTCGTATCCACCAACAATGGAAATTAAAGAAGTTATTCTTGGATCATCACTCATTAAAATCTTTTCCTTTATTTCAGCATCATGCAAACCATTTTCTAAATCAGATAAAATCATATCTTTCTCATCTGTTATAGAACTTTTCTCTGTTTCTTGCATCATATTTAATTGTAAAATATTACTATAAGGTAATCACATCACAAATATTAAAACATTCAATATTATTGACAAGCACAACCGCAGATACTATACTGGAGTACAGTTATGAATAAAGAATTACAAAAAGATTTAAAAAACAGAATCGCTAAGATAAAAGGACAAGTAGAGGGCATAGATAAGATGCTTTCTGAAGAAAGAAATTGCTTAGAAATAGTCCAACAAATATCTGCAGTCGATTCAGCCTTAAATAAGGTGAGTATGAAAATTCTTAAAACAGAGATATCTACATGTTCTAAAGATAGTGAAAAAATAGAAAAAATCTTAAATACGATATTCAAATTAAATTAATAATAAAAAATCATATGAAAGAAGTAACATTAACCGATGCAAATTTTCAAGAAGAAACATCTTCAGGATTAACACTTGTAGATTTTTGGGCACCATGGTGTAGTCCTTGTAGAATGTTAGGTCCAGTTATTGAAGAAATAGCCGAAGAGGTAGATATAAAGGTTGGAAAATTAAATGTAGATGAAAATCCACAAATTTCTGCAACTTTTGGAATTATGAGTATACCTACAGTTATATTATTAAAAGATGGTAAACAGGTTGAGACATTAATAGGTGTCAGACCAAAACAAGACTATCTTGATGTAATTGAAAGCAATAAATAATCTTCTATTTTGTAAATATGATATATTTATAAAATAAAGTTATCACATATAAAAATGTATCTTTCAAACAAGACAATAAAGAAATATCTTAAAAAAGGTAAGATTTTGGTAAGTGGAAATGAAGCCACTGTTGAGACAATAGGCATATCTGCACATTTGGGGAAAGAAATACTTGTACCATTAGAAAATCAAACCGCTGATCTTTCAAACCATATAGATATCAAATACAACAAGTATGATATTAGTGAAAAAGAATACATATTAAAACCAAATGACTTCATACTTGGTTCTACAAAAGAAAGTATTAAAACAGATAAAAGTTTAATAACATTCATAGATGGAAGAAGTACCTTAGCTAGATTAGGTATGTCTATACATATCTCTTCCCATGTTTTAGATGGACTACCTTTCTCTCAAGAAAATTCTGTTTTAGAAATAAAGAATATGGGTAACTGTAATATAATAATAAGAGCAGGAGATAGAGTGGGTACATATGTATTTGCAAAGCTAACAGAATCTATCGAAGGAGAGAAAGTGAGTGCATATACAAATCAAAATGGTGTAACACCTCCAAAAATATAGAGCATGATATAATCCATATCATGGTAATATCAAATGAATTAATAGAGAAAGCAAAAAACTTTAAAATACTTGCACCCGCAGGTGATTGGTCATCTCTAAGAACAGCAGTAAAAGCTGGTGCAGATTCAGTATATTTTGGCATAGCCGATTTTAATACGAGAGCTACTGCTTCACGAAATTTTCAAATAAGTGATTTAAAAGAAATATCCAAATATTGTAAAGATAACAATGTTGAAACATGTATAACTGTTAATACAGTAATGTACAATTCTGATTTGGATACAATGAAAAAAGTTATTAATAGTGTAAAAGATTCTGGTTGCGATGCAGTTATTGTTGCAGATATTGCAGCTTTAACATATGCAAACGAGATAGGGATACAGGCATATGTTTCAACACAACTTTCAGTTTCAAATATTGAGACTGTAAAGTTTTTTTCTAAGTATACAAACCGAATTATACTTGCAAGAGAGTTGACAATCGAACAAGTAAAAGAAATTGTTGAACAAATTAAAAAAGAAAATATTACTGGACCCAATGGTAAGTTAGTTGAGATTGAAATATTTGGACACGGAGCACTATGTGTTGCAGTGAGTGGAAGATGTTCCATGAGCCTGTATTGCTACAATAGCTCTGCAAACAAAGGAAAATGTACACAGGTTTGTAGAAGAAAATATAAAGTAACAGATATGGAAACAGGTAAAGAATTAGTTGTAGATAACAACTATATGATGAGTCCAAAGGATCTATCTACCATAGGTTTGTTACCAGAGATAATTGATTCTGGTGCAGTTATTCTTAAATTAGAAGGTAGAGGAAGACCTCCAGAGTATGTAGATACCGTAGTTAAATGTTACAAAGAAGCTATACAATCAATAATTGATAATACATATTCGGAAAAGAAGATATCAAAATGGAACGAGAGATTAGGTACAGTATTTAATAGAGGTATGAGTATGGGTATGTATATGGGTAGACATTGGGATGAGTGGGCTAATGGTAGTGGTAATCAAGCTACAAAGGAAAAAACTTTAGTTGGTAAAGTTATTCACTATTTTCCTAAAGCAAAAGTTGCACATATTAAAATACATGGTGATATTGAAATTAAAGAAGGTGAAGAATACTTAATTACAGGAGAGAGAACAGGTTTAGTAAAAGGTACTTTTGAAAATATGATGTTGGATACGAAATCATTTACAAATGTAAAACAGGGTGATGAATTTACAATAAAGATAGAAGAGGTTGTGCATAAAAATGATGATATTTTTGTTTTTAGAAATAGAAACAATTGCTAGTTAAGGATATCTATGTGAAAAGAAACATCTACTTGTAAGTTCAATATTCAAACTGTACAATAAAATATATTTAAGTTCACAAAATAATTATATGGATAAATACAAAAATTTAAGAGTATGGAATATTGCAATGGTTTTTTTACACCTCATTCAATCTATTCTAATGGCTGTATTAAGTAATGATTTTTCATTACCAATTACAACAAATTACTTACAATTTGATCTAAATGTACAAAAGGTATTACCTTCTTTAGAAACAATTACAGAGGTAAGAGTAGGATACCTAGTAGCTCTTTTCTTGCTAATTTCTTCTATAGCTCACTTCACAATATCTCTTCCAGGAGTATATGAATGGTATGTTAAGAATTTAAAGAAAGGTATTAACTATGCAAGATGGATAGAGTATGCCTTTAGTTCGTCCGTAATGATTGTAGTAATAGGGATGCTAGTAGCAGTATATGATTTAAGTACATTGCTATTAATGTTTGGTATAAATGCAATGATGATTTTGTTCGGAATGATGATGGAAGTACATAATCA
>CALLXA010000090.1 GCA_938015795.1 uncultured bacterium
GAGATGTAGCCGTGACTGGAGTTCAGACGTGTGCTCTTCCGATCTGAGAGATAATCTAAGGTATGTATAAAACAGATAAAATCTTTTTAAAAGAATATTGGGATGTTCCTGTTGAGTATCACCCTACTACCTCAGGCAAAATTCTAATCAATATCCCTGGCGCCGATGGAAGTGTAAAAGGGTATATGAATAAATATCTTAATCTAGGTGATTATATACAAGGCAAAGGCTTCGCTTCTTTTGTAAGAGTTCCAAATGATAGACCTCAAGAGTTCCTTAATACTGGTAGATGTATTGTAAATTACTGTTTAGAACATTCTAAGGAGATTTGTGGGAAAGACACTCCTGAGTTATGGCTAATGGGATTCTCTGCAGGTGGCGCTTCTGCCCTACTTACTGCATGGGAATATCCTGAAATAACTAAGGTATTAGCAATAAATCCATTCATTGAGACTGTGAGGGATGATGTAAGAAGATATTTACCTGAATACAAGGGTAAACTGTATATCGTTACAGGAGAGAATGATAAGGTTATTGGTTCTGATACTGTAGAATATATTAAAGAATTTACAAATAATGTATCTGAATTGCAAACTCATGTTATACCTAATTGTGATCATCAACTAAGGGGTGATGAGAATGCTAGAATACTTTCTCAACTTCCCGAGTATTACTTTCTAGAACAATATAAAGCGAAGCGTTTTTTATCATTTATAAAATCAACTAAAATAATTTGATAGAAATAACATATGACATTTATTGAATTACAAATTAAAAATATAGAGGATTACTAATGATTTCTATGAAGAAAAGATAAAACAGTATGACAATCAGGCTACAGAAATAGAGGATAAGATACGAAGGGTTGAGAAAGTTGAAGACGACTTCTATATAACGGCAGGATACATAATTGAACTAACTAAACACAGCTCTGAGCTTTTTGAACTCTCTGAAGAAGAAGAAAGACGGTTGTTGATAAAAACTGTACTTCTGAACATAAGGTGGGATGGCGAAAAACTACTCTACGATTACAATTCTCCGTTTGATCTAATAGCAAAATTGAATGAAGGTACAGAATGGGGTGGACGATGGGACTTGAACCCACAACCCTCGGTACCACAAACCGATGCTCTAACCAATTGAGCTACACCCACCATATCAACAAGTATTATACCCTACTTTATATATTTTTTCTAAATATTTCTTTACTAAAAACTATTTGTAAAAAAATATAGATATATGTATATTAAATAAAATGTTGGAAACAGAAACAAAACAAGAAATTAGAAATATTGAAACTACTTGGGAAATAATACAACCTTTTTATCAAAAAAATCCTGAACAATTCGTATTCTTCGATTCAAAAATGTTAGAAAGATTTACAGATATAGATAAAGCAATGGAAACACTATTTCCATTAAGAAAGGGTCCTTATCAAGTATTTACTGAAAGTGATAGAGATGGATTAATATTAACTATATCCCCAGCACAGAAATGTACAGTATGTTTTGACAATGACCCTTTAGATTTGAATGATAGTTTAGAAAAATAATCTATACTTTTACAGGCATAAAATCACCACTCCTCTTCTCTGCCTTATCACCCTCTTCCCAATTATCAAATACTATATTTGAAACATGATATCTCTTCTTCTTACCATCCTCTGTTTTAAATATTAATGTATATGTATCTGTAGTATCCATATCTCCAGATGTAAATTTCTTTTTAAACAGATATCCACTCCATGTTGATTTCTTTCTTTTTTGTACAAACAAAGTAATAATTGCAGTTACAACAATAAATGCAATTAAACTATACATCCAATCTTCCATTTAGTTATATATTAAATTTATTTAAATTTTAAAATATTACAATTACAGATATTTATATTTGAATAATCGGAATAATTATAAATATCATCAACAATTAATTTTACATCATCAGTAAAATATATATATGGACATTCATAAATATCATCATTTATATTTATCACACTCAGTAAAACAGAATTATCAACAGTATGTCCTAACAAACTTCCTACTGTAACAAAATCACCTGTAGATACAGAAATATCTTTTAAATTAGAATACTCAATATCTACACCATGCTTTGGATTTACAGTCACCCTATTATCCTCTACCTTAACAATTGCACCCTCTGTTGATGAATATACCTCTGCATTGGGTTTAACCTCAAAAGTAATACCCGTAGTTTCATTATCATTACAAAAAGGAATAATACCACCATCTATATACCTTAGATCAATTCTTTTAACAGGAAGATCCAAAGAGAGATCAGATATAGTTTGAGTACCATTTACTTGATCTAAATGAGGAATATATATATACCCAATAACTATGGCAACAAGGAGAAATATACCTCCAAGTATGAAAATAACTAAAGAATTTTTCATAAACATAGTTATTTAATTTATATTATATTGTACATAATTATTTGATTATTTAACAGTTACTGATTTTGCTAAATTTCTTGGCTTATCTATATTGTTTCCTAACTGCAAAGAAAGAAAATATGAAATCAATTGAAAAGGTATTACATTTGATATACAGCTTAAGTCATTATTTCTTACTGTAGGGATATAATAATCAAAACATTTTAAATTATTAAACTTAATATCTCCTACACCAACTGTAAATGCTCCTCTTGCATGAACTTCTTCTGAGGAAGATATCATATCTTTTGAATCCGAATCATTAGAAATAATTGAAAATACAGGAGTACCCTTCTCTACTAAAGCAATTACTCCATGTTTCAGTTCCCCTGCCGAGAATCCTTCAAAATGTTTATAACTAATCTCTTTTATCTTTAATGCTCCCTCTAAAGCAATATATGTATTTTGACCTTTCCCAAGGAGAAAGAAATGCTCTTTCTCTTTTATTTTTTTTACTAACTTCTTAATTTTATTAAAATTCTTCTCTGTAAACATATGAGATATATCTTTAGATATTGATAGAATATTCTCTATGCCATCAACATATTCGTTGTTTACTGTTTTAGATATGAGATATCCTAAAGCAACTTGAGAAGTAAAAGCTTTAGTTGATGCTACACAAATCTCTGCACCAGATTTAGTATATATTGTATGATCAGAAATTCTACTTAATGTAGAACCCTCCATATTAACAATACTTACAATCTTACAACCTTTTTCTTTTGCCCAATTAACAACTTCGATAGTGTCAGCTGTTTCTCCACTTTGAGATATTGTAATTATTAAATCCTTTTTATTAAGTATTGTTAGATAATTCTTAAAATCGTAACTACGAATATCTATAGCATTTGTATTACTAATATTTCTTAAGAAATATGCTATCTGTCCCGCTGCAAAACCAGCAGTCCCTGCTCCTATTACATATGTGGTATTAGATTTCTTTATTAAATCTACAACTATTTTTAAATCACTTTCCTTATATTTTGTAATTCTTTTTATACATTCTCTTTGTTCAATTATTTCTTTTAACATAAAATGTTCATATCCATCTTTTGAAATATCTTCTAAATGTTCTGAAACAGATTCTATATGTATATCTTTTTCTTTATTATCTTTAAGATTGAATATCTTTATATTGTTGTTTTCAACCTCGATCAAGTCATAGTCTTCAATATATACAATTTGGTTTGTATATTTTGAAAAAGAAAGTATATCTGAAGCTATGAATGTATTGTCATCACCAATACCAAGTACAAGAGGAGATCCATTTCTAATCGCATATATCTTCCCCATATTATCTATCACCATTATTGTATTTCTACCATGAAGTTTTTTAAATGCTTCAATAATTGATTCTTTTAGAGAATTATTTTTTTTAAGATATAGTTCAATGAGACGTACAATTACCTCTGTATCAGTATCTGTTTTAAAAATGAAATTCTCTTTTTCTAATTTCTTTTTCAATTGAGAAAAATTTTCTACAATTCCATTTTGAACAAGTGCAAAACTTTTGTCTGTTGAAAGGTGTGGATGAGCATTGTTTACTGTTACTCCTCCATGTGTAGCCCATCTAGTATGCCCTATTGATGTTTTTGATGTTGAAGATCCTTTCTGTTTAATATCTACATCGCCAATGTTTTTAATTATTGAAATATTATCATTCTCAATACTTGCTATACCCCATGAATCATACCCCCTATATTCTAAGTTCTTTAAACCTTCTAGCACACGTTGGAAAGAGTTTTCTTTCCCTGAGTATCCAAAAATACCACACATATTGGTAGTGTTTTTAAATTATGTATATCAGGGAAATTACTTGTTAAGATTTTGTCTTCTTTGTTCTTATCATTAAGGTTAGTAATGTAACCTAGGAGTACCCGCTGATTGTTCGATAGCTCCTCCCTCGTTGTGGATTCCTTAGATCCACCCAGTCGCTTTAATATTTAAAGTTCCCTATCTAATACCATATATATTTTGGAATGAGAAATCAAGTTGTAAAAACTATCTATATATTGTTAATATGTAATATGTTTGAATGGGTTAAAAATATTTTTGTTAGTAACAAAATACCAAGTGTAACCTTCTACTCTTTGTACCAGAAGATTTTAAATTGGAGAAAATCTAATGTATATCCATTCCCATATAATTTACCAGAAGCAATATCTTTACCCTCATCCTTTTGGGAAGATGTAGTAAAAATTCATAATCTGACATTAAAGGATGGTTTAGAAAGAGCTATTTCTGTATTTTGGACTGATGGTGAACTTCTTCTTACCTCTGTTGCTAAGGGTGATGAAAAGAGTGTTACTACTAATCACTCTGTAAATGTTAGATATATTCCACATCCCACAAGAAAAGAGTATTTTAGAAAAGAAGTACTCCTAAATGAGAAAGTTATAAAGAGAAAGGATATATATTACAAAAAAGCACCAAAGAAAATTGAAGTTGAATATATTTTTAATATGCATACACATCCCTCTCATGAATATGGGTACAGTTTCTTTTCAAAACAGGATATAGATTCATTACTATCCTCTTCTGCTGTCTTAACGGGTTTGGTTACCGACAAGTTGTGGCTTTTGATTAGGACAAGTGAAACTCCTTCTGTTTGTAATATGTTAGAAAAGGATATTACTGTAGAAACATTAAAAAACGAGATGAAGATTGGTGTATATTGTGCTGATTTTTACAAAAATGCAATTAAACAGTAATGGATATTCAAGAGCAAATTGAAAAGAAACTGAAATCTGTTTCTCATCCAGAAAAAGTTGATCATCATATGCGTTTTTTTAAAACAGAGAAAGGACAATATGGTGAGGGTGATTTGTTTTTAGGTATTACAAACCCTGATTTGCGAAGTGTATGTAAAAAATATTACAAAGATATTTCCTTAGAAGAATTAAAATGTTTTCTAACCAGTCCATATCATGAATATAGGTTGTTTGCTTTGATATCTATGACATATATTTATGAGAAAGCAAATGAAGATTCTAAAAAAGCGATATATGATTTGTATTTAGAAAATACTAAATATATAAATAATTGGGATTTAGTAGATCTATCTGCATACAAAATTGTAGGTAAGTATCTATTAGATAAAGATCGTTCTGTTTTGTATGAATTAGCTAAATCTAAAGAGCTTTGGAAAGAAAGAATTTCAATTATTTCAACCTTTGAATTTATCAGAAATAAAGAGTTTGAAGATACTTTGAAAATTTCTAAAATATTACTTAACCATGAGCATGATTTAATACATAAAGCTGTAGGTTGGATGTTAAGAGAAGTTGGTAAAAGAGATTTGGATATAGAAGAATCTTTTTTGAAAAAATATTGTAAAAATATGCCAAGAACAATGTTAAGATATGCGATTGAAAAATTGGAAGATGAAAAAAGACAGAAATATTTAACAGGAAATATTTAATTCCTACTTCTTCTTCCTAGTAGATTTGAGTAATACAATAGATTTAAGAGTGAGGATATAAATCCTGTTACATATGTAAAAGCAGCGGCATTTAATACTCTCTTTGCTGCATATCTTTTATCTTTACTAATTAGATCATATTTCTCTATTAATTTCATAGCTCTTTTACTTGCATCGTACTCTATTGGAAGTGATAGTAAAGCGAAAACAGTTGTTGTTGCAAAAAGTATTAACCCTAATTGTGCTAAGTTAAAGAATTGTAATGTTAATCCCAAAAAGAAAAGTATATACCCTATTTGTGAACCAATATTTACAATTGGAACAAA
>CALLXA010000091.1 GCA_938015795.1 uncultured bacterium
ACCACCGAGATCTACACTCTTTCCCTACACGACGCTCTTCCGATCTAATTATTTCCTCATTACTACATAATCCAGAAATACTGTTTTTAGATGAACCAACTATTGGTTTGGATATTGTATCTCAATATAGATTGAGAGATTTTTTTAAGGAATATAACAAGAGATATAATACAACCGTATTGTTGACTAGCCACAATATGGAGGATGTTAAAGATCTTTGTAAAAGAGTTATCGTTATTGATAAGGGTGTTATTCTTTTTGATGGTAAAGTTGTCGATTTAGTAAAAAAGTTTGTGGAGAAAAAAGAGGTGTCTTTTGTTTCTAAAGTAAATATTTTTGAAAAAGATTTAGAAAAATATGGTGAAGTTATTAAAGTGAAGGGTAGGGTTGTAAATTTACGAGTTGATAGAAAAGAAAGTACGAAGATTGTTACTGAAATATTGAAAAATATAGAAATAGATGACATTGATATTCAAGAACCACGATTAGAAGATATTGTTAAGGATATTTTTGAGAAGGGTTATAAGATTTAAAGTATTTTGGTATAATTCCTCTGTCTTTGTATATTGGAGAGGTGTCAGAGTGGTCGAATGAGACGGTCTTGAAAACCGTTGTGCAGGCAACTGTACCGTGGGTTCGAATCCCACCCTCTCCGTTCTAAATTATTATAATTATCAAAGATGAAGCCATTTTTTATTGCTTCTTTAATCTTGAATGTCTTGTTGATCGTACTATTGGGTATAATGTTTTTTACAAATATATTTGACGTAAATCTTTTTAAGAAATCTTCACCATCAGTTTGTAGTGAACTTTACAATGTAGCAGTTGAAAATAATACAGAAAAAGATTTTGTAGAGGAATATGGCAACTGGTGTTTAGAAATGGCTAAGTAATACATTAATGAGGGTATTTGTTTTGTTTTTGTTTTAAATCTTTATAATTATGGATATTGCAATTATCGTCTTTGAAATAGTAAAGAGAACAAAGTATCCTCTCTTATTTATTATATTTTTATTAGAAGGTCCAATTGCTGGATTTATTTCTTCGATGCTTTCTGCAAATGGTCAATTCAATATCTGGATTATTTGTATATTATTCTTCTCTGCTGAAATCATTGCAGATATCTTTTTCTTTTACATAGGTAAGGGTATGTCTAAAAGTAATTTAGGAAAAAGGTTGGCTAATATAGATAAGGGGTTTTTGAAAGAAGTTAATCGTTCTGCACATGAGAATTTTTTCAAGGTGTTATTTATATTAAAAGTATCAAGTATATTTGCAGTTCCTGGTATCATATATCTTGGAAATATAAAGGCTGTTAGTGATAAAAGATTTATTATATATACAACAATAATATGTTTCTTTAAGGATAGCATAACTGTTTTGTTGGGATATCAAGCAGGTATTGAGTTAAGTAAATTCATACAGCTATATAATATATATCAACTTTTTGGTGGATTATTACTACTGATATCTGTTGTATACTTAATCGTGAAAGTATATAAAAATCAGATAAAGAGTTTTTTACTAAGCTTTATAAAAAATAAGATTTAAATATTGAATAATGGGAATATTTGACAAAAAAGAGAGTGAACATATTGACAATCCATATAAACCTAAAGATAAAAATAACGGATACCCAAGAAACATATCTTTTTTTAAGATAAGATTTTTTGAAATCATACCTGGTCTTTTAACTTGGTTGCTTTTGCTTGCTCCTATTATTTTTGCAATATTTAAATTAGATAAGCTGTTTGTTATCTATATAGCATATCTTGCTGCATATTGGAGTGTAAGGACTGTAAAATTTGTATATGGTGTAATTTTAGGTGTTCATAGAACAGAAGAAGCTTTAAAGATTGATTGGGTTAAAAAGATAAAGGAAGAGAAGGAAAGTGATTTTGATAGAATTAGATTAATATATCTTTGTCCTGTATATGGAGAATCTTTGGAGACTTTGCTCCCATCTTTTGATGCTTTTGCTAAAAGTGATGTAGGTGCTAAAAAGATAGATGTTGTTGTTGCAATGGAAGAGAAGAAAGCTGAGTTCCAGTTGGAAAATTTTAAAAAGCTTAAAGAAAAATACGGTGATCAATTTGGCAGTATGAGATATTATATTCATCCAGCAGGTATTCCAGGTGAAATAGCTGGAGTTAAGGGAGCAAATATAAATTGGGCGATGAGGCACTTTGTTAAAGAATTGCAACAAGAAGGTAAAGATATTCATGATTATTTGCTGGTTACTTGTGATTCAGATTTAAGGCCACATCCTAAGTATCTCTCTGCAATAGTTTACAAATATCTTACAGGTGATGATCCTGATATGAAATACTATGCAACTGCTATACATACTTTTAATAATAATATTTGGAGAGTGCCATCTTTAATACGTGTTCATTCTACAATGCTGACTCTTGTTATTTTACAGAGTTGGGCGATTAGTAAGAGGGAGAGAGTATTATTTAGTAAAGAGGAAATTTTTGTTAAAGATTCTTTCTCTTCATATGTCGTCAATCTTAAGACTCTTCATGATTTGGAATATTGGGATCCTGAGATAGCTAATGATGATACCGCCTTCTATTGGAATGCAATGGTTAGGACAAAGGGTAAATTTAAGAGTGAAGAAGTATATATACCAACATATAACGATGCTGTTGAAAATGAGACATATTACAAAACTCATAAATCATTCTACAAACAGCAACATAGATGGGGTTGGGGTATTATTAATGTGCCTATTACTTTAGCTAGTATTAGTAAAGACAAAACATTTCCATTTAACAAGAAATTGTTTTTATTAAAGATGATATTTGAATCTCAGATTTGGTATTTAACAGTTGTTTTTGTTATTACTTTTGGTATAACGATAATGAGTTGGATTAATCCAAATTTTCAATTTTCGGCATATGCATATAATTTACCTAAGATATTAAGTTATGTTTTTTCAGTAATTACTCTCTCTAATATTCCAATAGTTATATATAGAAGGAAGATAACTCCAGTTCCACAAAATTGGAAATGGTGGAGACATATTCTTGATGTTTTAGAAACATTTTTAGTTACTGTAAATATGTTAACCTTTGCCTTTTTACCATTTCTTCAAGCTATGACAGAGATGATGTTAGGGGCTACTAGTTTTAAAAGAAACTTCTATGTTACAGATAAGGTTAAGATAAAGAAGTAGGGTTAATCAATAGTTAATATCTTTAATATACATTGTATGTAGATAAGTTTTTCTACATAAAAAATGTATTCAAAAATTCTTAAAATATATCCTCTCTTTTTTATTATTTTCTTTTTAACCTTCTTTCCAAAATATATTTTTGCAGATACACAAGATTCCTCTGCTATTGATTTGATACAAACTGTTGGTTTGAGTATAAATAGTTTGCCGTTAAATGATTTTTACTCTCCATCCTCTGTATCATACGATGAGGAAAGCATCTTTGGTATGTATTCTTCTGAAATTTCGAATGTATACAATATTGAAAATCTTGTTGATATGGATGGCAAGAGGAGAATTCCTGGCGAATTAGATAGCTTAAGATTACCTCCTAGAAGTCTTGTAGACTTAACATATTTCTATCAAAATATTAGTGATGTATTTTTAGAAAAAATTTCTACACCATTAAGTTTGAATAATTTCTCTAGTGGTAGTCTTGCTAATGTAATAAATGTTACAGGTTGGAACTTGGATAGAATAACTACTAAATGGGGTGAGGTGAGTTTATATAAAGATGGTGTTAGTAAAGAGTATAAAGTAGATAGAAATTTAACTGCCAATGGTCAGGGGAATCTTTTGTTGGGTACATATCAAGTTATTCAACCTTTGGAAATTACTTCTTGGTCTGTTGTTCCTAATTTTGATTCTCAAGTAGTAGGAATAACAGTTGTTGTTAAAAATATTTCAGATGAATATCTTAATGATATAGGTTATGAACATTGTGGATATCTTTTAAAGAGAAACTTTTTACCTTTTGAAGAATTTATATATAAATATGAATTAGATAAAAATTTTAAAGAAGATGAAGATATCGATTTGAGTACTATTCAAATAGATGATCCTAATACTAGGGTAGAGTGCTCTGTTTCAGGAAGCCGTTGGTATCAATACTTTTTGACAGATAGTATATCTGTATTTTCATATTTCAATAACAGTTGGTTCAGTGGTGCATATGTCCAACCTCAGGTTGAAAGTTTTTGTATTCAAAGGTTACCATATAAGTTTAATTCTCCATCTATTAAATATATTTATAAACAAGTGAGTGTGGATAACATTGTGGAAAATAAAGATAATCAAGAAGTACTAGGTATCGAGTATAGCGCTATTGATAAATTAAAAGAACTTCCAAAGACATTTAAAAATGATCCCTTCCTTTTACTATGTTTACTTGTTGTTGATATATATCTTTGGTATTCTTTTTGTATTAAAAGGAGACAATATGAAAGTAAGAATAACAATACCAGAATATGTTCAAAAAGTTGCAAGGATGCTCAATAAAGAGGGCTTTGACTGCTATTTGGTTGGAGGGGCTTTAAGAGATCTTGTTTTAGGTAAAAATCCTCATGATTATGATTTGGCAACTGATGCGTTGCCAGATGAAATGTTAAATATATTTCCTAAATCAATTTCCGTTGGTGCTAAATTTGGTACTGTAATGGCACTGATTCAAGATTCTAAAGGAGAAACACATGAAGTAGAGGTAACAACTTTTAGAAGTGAATCTGATTATACTGATGGAAGATGGCCTACCAATGTTGAATTTGTAGACGAGATCGACAAGGATTTGGGTAGAAGAGATTTTACATTCAATGCTATGGCAATGGATCTTACACTACTTGATCTAGATGGAGAAGAAACAGAACAAGAAGCTGAATTGTATGATCCTTTTGATGGTGTTGGAGATATATCAAAAAAAATTGTTAAAGCTGTTGGTACTCCACTGGAGAGGTTTGAAGAGGATGGCTTAAGAGCTTACAAGGCTTGTAGGATGGCTTCTCAATTAGGATTTGAAATAGAGGAGAATACATTCCAAGCAATAACTCAGGCTCTACCTGTTGCCGCTCAGGTCTCAATGGAAAGGGTTAGAGATGAGTTTATGAAAATGTTACTATCATCACCTCAACCTTCATTAGGTATTGACCTAATGAGACAGACAGGATTGTTAAAACTTTTCATGCCTGAGCTTTTAGAAGGATATGGTGTTGAGCAAAAGCTTTTTCATCATAATGATGTATATTGGCATAGCCTTAAAACCTGTGATGTAGCTCATGATAGTGTTAAA
>CALLXA010000092.1 GCA_938015795.1 uncultured bacterium
TCCAGAATCTCTAAAAGTAATTCTCTTGTTAAATTTTTCTAACAAATTTACAACTGATCTAGGTAAAAAGTTCACATTATCAAAGGAGTAGGTGGAGTATGCAACCAAACCAATAAATGAGAAAGATAATATTGCAATAATACCTATTAAAATTTTAGCAATTTTTGAATTACCCAATATTAGACGAATACCTCCTAATACTAAAAATATTGGCCAATATCTCCATAAAACAGACCATATATTCCAACTTAACAAACCTGTTGTATTAAGAAGAAATATTACACCAGCGAAAAGCAAGAACATTGCCCAAACTATACTCCCACTATCTTTCGTAGTTTCTATTCCAGCAACAACAACCTTGGGTTCATTGTTTTTCTCTACCTTAGGAGATTTATCTTCATCCGTTTTCTTCTTAGAATCGGCCATACTAATGCCATCATAATTTATATATGAATAAATAGTATCTACTAACTATTAGTATGTCAATGATTTAGTCAACAAATGTCAAAGCACAACCCTTTTTACCAGCTCTAGCTGTTCTGCCAATACGATGAATATAATCTTTGTAATTCTCAGGTTCATCATAATTGATAACATGTGAGACATTTGGAATATCCAAACCTCTTGCAGCAACATCTGTTGCAATAAGGATATCTATTTCACCACCTTTAAACTTTGATAATACAGCAGATCTTTTTCCTTGTGATTTATCACCATGAATAGCATCTACTCTAAAACCTTTCTTATAAAGTTTTTGAGATAACTTATCTGCTCCATATTTTGTTCTTGAGAATATTAAAACTTTTTGGAATTCATCCTTTTGTAATAACTCAGATAGAATCTCTACCTTATCTTCATTTCTACCTACTTTGACAATATCCTGATCAACACTATTCAATGGAGATTCTTTCTCAACTTGCACTTTGACAGGATCTTTCAATAATGAATTTGCAATTTTCTCAGCTTCATTTGTCATAGTTGCAGAAAAGAACAAAGTTTGCCTTTGATCTCTTAGTTTCGCGATGAGATATTTAATATCACCAATGAAACCCATGTCCAACATTCTATCTACTTCATCCAATACAATGTTATTAAAAGTATCTAAATGGAGAAGTCCTCTATCACTCAAATCTTTCAATCTACCTGGTGTACCCATTATAAATTCAGGCTTCCTTTTTAGTTTGTTGATCTGGCTACTCATTCTACTACCACCAATTATCAATGCAGAGTAAAGACCAGTATCTCTTGCTAAATCATCAAATTCATCTTGAATCTGAGAAGCAAGCTCTCTTGTAGGTACAATAATAAGACACTTCTGAGAAGGATCTTTCAATACTTTGTTTAACATTGGGATTAAAAATGCAGCGGTTTTTCCAGAACCAGTACTTGCCATACCCAAAATATC
>CALLXA010000093.1 GCA_938015795.1 uncultured bacterium
AATTATCTTCATATTTAATTCATTTCGAAGATAAGGAGTGATATTGTCTAATCCCAAGGCATCATATTTATTACCTATTTCATTTTCCCATTCCATAGCTTGATCACGATCTGCAATTTGCAAAATCATTGTACTCGATTGTCTATAATATGTTTCAGGTATTATTCCATTCGCAATTATGATTTCATATTTTTCATCTTCAGGAAGAGTTTCATTCCAAACGGAGAGATTTACTGCTGCTGCAGCAATTGAGCTTGCAGATTTATCAGTAGTCACAAGTGTAACGTCAGATCTACCATATCTATCATGAAATCTTTTTAAGAAGGATTTCTCAGCAATAGCACTACCAGTCCCACCAAATCTAACAGATACATTTCGCCTTATTGTAGATAAATGATCAGCGATCCTATCTGTATTTTCAAAAATTGGCATATATGTATCAGGCACATTTACCCTATGCAAAAGCTTCATCGTATAAGGAACTCCACCACCTTTTGCATCCCAAGGTTCTACCTGAAGATTATTAGCCTGCATTAGCTTTATTAATTCTTCAGCTTGTATAAAGACCTCATCGCATGATTCAGGAGCCATAACATAGGGAAAATCCATAGATACATTCTTACCAAAACCATCAGGTCCTTCAAACCAAAGCCTATCCCACACTTCGCAATCTTTAACTAATTGAGGATCGACAGAAACCTTCCATATATCTCTATCCTTTTTTTCCATAGTAACAAGTCCTCTTTTTTCAGGAATCGATGTCGACTCATTTAATACTCGCATCGCATCGAAGATATCAGGACCTGTTTCAACAATTTCACTTGAGGATAATTCATCAATAGAAGGACTTGCTGCAATAGAAGGACTTGCTGCAACAGGAGGAATTTCAAGACTACCTTCTTCAACAAAAACATTACTATCTGGTTCTTGCTCTATTGCCATATTTCTTTAGTATGAATTGATTATAGTATTATCCTATATTTATCATGTTTTGTCTATATATTTACAACCATCACAATTCATATATGTTAAAATACACCTATGAACCAACAAACAAAAAAATTTAAAGAACTCTTAGACAAATCAGACAACATACTCTTACTAACGCACAAAGGCCCTGATATGGATGCTTTCTGCAGTATGTTAATAACCTACAACATTATAAAAGAACACTACCCCAATAAAGAGGTAACTATGAAAACACACCAGTTACCAACAACAAACTTACCCGGGATGAAAGAGATAACTGTTGTAAAGAAAATACAACCCGAATATGAAGATTTAGTAATACTATTAGATACATCTACAATGGACTTTGTAGAAGAGAGAGTTGATACAATAAGTAATACAGAAGCATCAATAGTAACCATAGATCATCATGACAATCCACCAGAGGAAAGGAATTTAAATATAAATGAATTGAGAAGTTCAGCAACAGAACAAGTAATATTTACATTTAAAGAGATCTTAGGAAAGAATTTTAAATTAACAAAAAGAATAGCAGAACTAGGTCAATATGGAATAGTCGCCGATACAGGAAGATTTCTCTATGACAAAACATCCTCTGATACCTTTAGACTTTTCGCTGAATTAGTAGATGTAATTAGATTAGATTTAGAAACAATAGCATACAAACAATCTAAAATACCAAGTGACTCCACACCAGCAATAATCGAATTTCTTAAAACATTAAGAATAGAAAAGGATATGTCATATATGTATATAGATAGAGAAACTATAAAAGAATTAGATTTAACAAAACAGGGAGTAAATCAAGCGAAAGTATTCTTAAGAGACAAATTCTTAAGACATATACAGGGAGTACATTGGGGCTTTATAGTTAGCCCTGGTTTTGAATATGGAAACGATTGGTTTGTTGCCTTTAGAAGTACAAAAGGATATCAAGATGTAAAAGTAATAGCAGAAGAATTAGGTGGCGGAGGACATGAATATGCTTCAGGTATCCCTATGACTGGAAATAGTATAGAGGAAGTTTTAGAAAAGATATTAAAAGCTGTTAAGAAACACGTTAACCTCCAGAGCTAGAGTAATACCTTACATTCATTTTCCAAAGCAGATTTGCTAAAAACAGAGATATAATAGCAAGTACGATAGAACCAAGAACCCAAGATATGGATATCCTACCAATTAATATATTTGCTGGTATTGAGGTAAGAAAAGCTAATGGAAAGAATGTATAGAATACAAATTGAATAGAGTCACCAAAAATATCAGTAGGATACTTTGTAACACCCAAAACTTCCTTTATCAAATCTAAATACCCATTCCTTGGATTTCTTAATGTATAGCTAGAACCAGCAAGATGAATACTATACCAAACAACAAAAGCACAAATCATAGTCAAAACCCAAACTAATACATTCCATATTTCTAATGTACTCCATTCAACTACAAAGTAGTAACCTACCAAAATAACACCTGAAATAGCAGTAATAAAGTTTGAAATAAAAAAATCATTAAAAGAAGCCAAAAATGCTGAAGACAATGGTTTTAAAATAATAAAATCAAAATTACCATTTAAAACAGTTTGATCCAATCTCAAAAGATTAACTCCGAAAAAAGCCCAACCACAATAATTCAACAAATTCCAAATACCTGTAACTAAATACGCTTGATCCTTACTCCAACCGACAAAAGCATCCTCTTTCCCAAAAATTACTTGAAGCAATGCAAACTGAACAACAACAACAAATATCGTTCTCATAATCCTAATTACAACATCTAGTTTATAAATGTTATAACTTTTAAAACTATTCCTCAGAATAGTTCTCCATACATTAATATAGTATTTTATCCCTCTTTTATATTCCTTCTGCTTCATACTTTTTTAAAGACTTTTTATACAGCAATTTATAACTAACAAATAAAACTACTATCCAAATAATAGATATAACAAAACCTCTCTCAACATCAACATCTTCTATCTTCCCTATTAATAATTCCATAGGAAAAGACAGTGTATATCTAAATGGCAATATCTCAGATGCAAATCTCATATTAAATGACATAAATATTAAAGGAATATATTCACCAGAGAAAAAAGATGCAATATTAAAATAAAAAGTTCTAATACCATCCATCTGTTTTGTAAAAAATGCACCTAATGTAAATATATTTCCCAAGAGAAAATTAATTGTAAAACCTAATATGATTGCAATCAAAGATACAAATATATTATAAGGATTAAATTCTAAAACCCAGTAATTACCAACAAGAAATATACCAAAGATAAAGGCAGGTAAAGATAGAATAAATCTTATTGAATTGAATCCAATATTTACTCCCAAATACTCTATTAAATAGTTAAATGGTTTTACAATAAATTTAGAGAAATTCCCACTGATAATATCTTGGGGACCTTGATAAACAGTATAATCAGACATCAATCTACCCATAAAAGTAGCTAATATATAATATGTCACAATGTAACCTTGAGATATATTATTAGTAGATTTACTAGCCATTAACCAAACAAAACTTATTGCAACAATTTTTACAATATCACTAATAGTACGAACAATTATGAGATTTCTATACTGTAACTCCTTTTTGAAATACAATTGAACTTCTTTATTTAGAATCTTTTGTGCTTTCTTTAACTCCTTCATCATTTTCTTTAAATTCTTTTTCTAACTGTTTTACCTTCCACATAAATATTCTACTTTTATCTTTCGCATTTGGGTAGTCAATTGTAAAACTGTATGCAATTTCTAAAACAGCACGTGGTTTCTCTTTTGCCCATTTGATATACATAGTAGCTCTTTGCCTATCTCCTAACTTACCTGCTAACCTCATACCATATGCTTGGTACTCTTTAGTCATATATTTACCTTTCTCTGATATTGGAAGTTTCTTTTTTTCGAATGATTTCGTATCAAACAATTCTTTTTGAAGTTTTTCTTCGGCAACTATTTCATTACCATCTTCGTCTTTCTTAAGAGGATTATTCAAACTATCTAATATCTCCTTGATTGATTGCATACTCATAATAGATTATATCTCAAAGAGTATTTATTTTCCTGGTTTCATAATAGGGTAAGCAATACATTCTCTAAGACTTTGAGCATCAGTTAGAACTTTAACCCATCTATCAATACCCAAGCCAGATCCAGTCTGAGGTGGCATACCATACTCCATAGCTTCAACAAATTCATAATCAGCAGCCCAATTCTCCTCATCTGCTCCATCCTTTTTTGATTTCTGTTGTTCTTCAAATCTTTTCATCTGATCAACAGGATCATTAAGCTCACCATATGTTCTACACATTTCCATAGAATCAATGATGAATTGGAACATCTGTACATATTTACCATTGCCATTCTCAACTCTCTTTGCAAGAGGAGTTAAAATATATGGATAATCAGTTACAAATACTGGATCAAAAAGATTTGGTCTAACTTTTTGCTTAAAAATTTGATCTATTGTTGTACTCCAACCCAAACCATCCTCTAACTCAACACCCTTCTCTATTGCAATTTTTTTCAATTCATCTAAATCTTCATACTTATCCAAATCAATACCAATATGCTCTATAAATAAATCATTATATCTAGCAACTTTATAAGGAGGAGTCATATCCAAAGTTTTACCTTGATATTGGAATTTATAGTCACCAACAACCTCCTTAACCATACCCGAGAACAATTCCTCATGAAGCTTAATATTATCCTCAAGAGTTGCATACGCCCAATAAAATTCTAACATTGTAAATTCAGGATTATGCTCAGCATCAACTCCCTCGTTTCTGTAAGCCCTTGCTATTTCAAAAATCTTTTCAAAACCACCAATTGTAGACATTTTCTGCCACAACTCTCC
>CALLXA010000094.1 GCA_938015795.1 uncultured bacterium
GTCTGCTGCTGCGGGCAATCCTGAAGGACTCCCTATTCTTAAGTATCCTTGTGAATAAAGATTGATATTTGCATAAAAGTCTCCACTACTAGTTGTACTTGCTGCGAAATGTAAATGAGGACCTGTTGATCCAGAACAAGAATTTCCGCCTGGATAAACATAGCCTATGATTGTTCCTTTTGAAACGGGACCAGAATCAACGGCTTCGTCGAGATGAGCATTGATATAAGCTATTATCTGAGCATCAATGACTGCTTGCTGTTCTTTTTTTTGTTTTAACTCTGCAAGAAGAACTACTTCATTTGCCTTTGATTGTGCCAATAGTCTATCTTTCTCAGCTTTCTGTTGCGCAAGATTTTGTTTTTCATCAAATAGCTCAGTTTTTTCTTCTTCTATGGAATTTCTAACTAATTGTAATTCAGCTTTCTGTTTTTGTAGTTTCTCTTCCTCTTTCTTTAAATAGTCAACTTTCTTACCAAAATCTTCTAAAGATTCCTTATCTTGAGATCTAGTAACTGCTAAGTATTTGGTTTTTCTTAAAATAGAGCCTAAACCATCACTATCCAAGATTAATTCTAAAGGACCAACAAATGAATATTTGTATGCTTCAGTAATCCTTTTTGTTACAGAAGATTCTAGTAAAGTAATTTCTTGCTTCATCAAAGAAGTACCATCTTCTTTTTCTTGGATACCTTTCTCTAGGAGCTTTATCTGTACATCACTTGCAGCTATTTCTACTTCAAGAGATTTTATAACTTTCTCTGTTTGAGATACCTGTTGTGTAATATATGAAATTTTCTCAGAAAGAGATAACTGTTGATACTCTTCTTCCTTTAATTTTTGTTGCAATGTACCTTGTTGTTTTCGTAATTCTTCTGATTTCTCATTTAAATAGTTATAACACTCTACAGAATCGGTATCCATACTTGATGGACATAAGGTTTCTGCTTCTGTTTGAAATATTAGTTTGTTGTTTAAAAATCCAAAGAAAGTAAGGATTAATAACAAAAAGAAAATTGTTTTAAAAATATTTTTTTTAAGCATTCTCTCTATCTAAAACTAAATACTTTTGTACTGCACTGAAGCTACTGATAATTCCAAGAAGTAAACCAGCTCCAATATGGATTAAGAAATATATTAAGGCAAAGGTAATATCAAAACTTTGTAAAAAGTTAACACCAAAATCAGAAAGTAATTGATTTATCCAGAAGGAATATTCAGTTCCTTGGATGTATGTCATAGTTACATACCACGGTATGAGTATGAATGAAGCTGAAACAAAACCGCCAATCATTCCGTAGAAAGCACCTTCTAAAAGGAACGGTATTTTTATGAAGCTGTCTGTGCTACCTACAAGATTCATAATTTTTATTTCATCTTGATGAGCATTTATATTAAATCCAATTGTTATTCGTATTATTGAGAAGGTTATAACTCCTAAGGCAGAGATTAGTACTATTGCTCCTACATTGATTATTCGAGAAAGAGTTTTTAGATTATTTACAACATCTTTGAAGTACATTATTTCATCAATATTTGCATTTATCTGTTTCTCTAAATCAATATCTTCTATTACTGAAAGCAGTGAATCTATATTCTTTGCCCTAATTTCTAAACTAGGAGGTAAAGAATCAGCTGTTACTGTTGATATTAAGTCAGGATTGTCAGAAAAATCTTCTTGGTATATTGATAGAGCATCTTCTTGAGAAACATATTCTATAGTGTCTATTCTTTCTGGATCGTATAGTTTGTCTCTTAAGAGAAGAATATCTGCTTCTGAAGTATCTTTTTTAAAGAAGATAATTACCTGTGATTTTTGTTCGTAGTATTGAACAGCTCTTTGACTGAGTATTGCTAAACTTATGAAGAATGAAGAAATGATAAATACTATTATTGTTACAAATATAGTTGAAAAAGATAACCATTTATTTCTTTTAACATTTCTTTTTGCAGACTCGAATACTTTTATTGTTTTAGCCATGTTAGTTTTTCTTGCTTAAATAATTTTTAACAAATTTCTCTAAATTTCTTTTATCTCCATTGCTGAATTTCATGTTATCTAAATCTAAATCAGTTAGATTTAGCACCATTTCCATACTAGTTATATTGAAAGATTCTAATTTAGAAAGTATGTTTTTATTTAATTTCTTCAAAACGTCATCCGGCTCTACTTTTACAATCTCTTTTTTATCTGTTTGAATAATATCTTTTTCTTTTTTTTCAAACTTTTCTTCTGCTTTTAGGAAATCTTTATTTATTTCGGGAGCAATAGGTGTTCCTTGACATCTATATCCACCTTTGCTATCTGAAATTATTTTCCCATCAGTCATTCTTATTACACGAGTATTCATTTTGTCTACAATGTCCTGATCATGACTGATGACCATTACTGTAGTACCTGTTCTGTTTATCTTGTCTAATATTTCTAATACTTGCATTGCATTATCTGGATCTAGATTTCCCGTAGGTTCATCAGCAACTAGTAGTTCAGGATTATTTGCTAAGGCTCTAGCTATAGCGCCTCTTTGTTGTTCTCCGCCTGAAAGTTGTTTTGGTAAAAGACCTCTTCTGTCTTGTAAGCCAACTAATTCAAGTAAGTATTCTGTATTTTCTTTTATTTCCTTATCTTCTTTTCCTACTATTTCTAAAGCAAAGTTTATATTTTCATCTAGAGTTCTGTTTTGAAGCAACTTTATATCTTGAAAAACAATTCCAAGCTTCTGTCTATATGTAGGTAAAAGTTTTCTAGGGATTTTTGGAACCTCAACCTCATCAAAAAAAATACTTCCTGTTGTAGGAATTTCTTCTCTAATTAGAAGTCTCATTAAAGTTGTTTTACCAGCACCCGAAGGACCTACTAAAAAGAAAAACTCTCCTTTATCAGCTTTGAAACAAACATTTTCTAAAGCAGTTATATTAGGATTATATTTTTTTGTAACATTATCAAAAAGTAACATAAGCAGATTTTGAGACAGTTTAACTAATCTATATATTACTCTAATCTGATTTCAGCTTCAATGAATTCATCAAGGTTTCCATCTAATATACTCTCAGGATTTTGACTCTCAATATTTGTTCTTAAATCTTTTACTAATTTATATGGATGTAGTACATAGTTTCGTATTTGGTTTCCCCAACTTGCTTGTTTATGTTCTCCTTTTATATCTGAAATTTCATTCAATCTTTCATCTAGTTGTATTCTCAAAAGTTTTGCTTTTAGAAGAGACATAGCATTTTCTCTATTTTGAACCTGGCTCCTTTCTTCCGAAGAGTGGACTGTAATACCTGTAGGTATATGAGTTATTTGTACTGCAGATGAAGTTTTGTTTACATTTTGACCACCAGGACCTCCTGATCTAACAGCTTTGAACTCGATATCTGAATCAGGTATTTCGATATCTGATTCTAATTGTTTTAATTCAGGTAGTACCTCAACGCCTGCGAAAGAGGTTTGTCTTAAGTTCTGAGCATTGAAAGGAGATAGTCTTACTAATCTGTGTGTACCGTGTTCTTTCTTTAGCATACCAAAAGCATATTCGCCTTGTACTAAAAGAGTTACAGTAGATATTCCTGTTTCTGTTCCTTTTACAATATGAGTTGTTGTATATTTCCAACCCTGTTTATCAAAATACATTTGATACATTCTAAGTAACATTTCAACCCAATCATTTGCTTCTGTACCACCTTGTCCAGAATGTATTGAAAATATTGCATCTGAAATATCATATTTACCAGAAAGAAATTTTCTAATTGAAAATTTATCTAATTTACTTCTTAACCTTTCATACTCTTCGATTAATTGATTCTGATCAGTTTCTTTTTCTGTTATTTCAAAAAGTTCTGCTAAAGAATCTATATCATCTTTTAATTTCTTGGAGGTGTTAATCTCATCTTTTATATGATCGATTTCGCTCATTATATTTTTGGCATTGTCGGTATCTTTCCAAAAATCTTCTTGAATACTTTCATTTTCAAGAGCGATCATTCTCTCCTTCTTGCTTTCTATATCCAAGCTCTTTATAGTTTCAACAATATCTTTTTGTAAATCTTGTATATCTTTTTTGCGTAAATCATTCATTAAGGTATATTATATTGAAGTATATGAATTTTTACTACTGCCATGTTCAACTTTTTTAAAAAAGAAGAAAATATTCCCAAATTTAGATCAGAGTTAGATACTCGTAAATTTGTTACGCTGATAATTTTGGATGGATTTGGTGTACATCCTGATGCTGAAGGTAATGCAGTATTAGCAGCTAATACTCCATTCTTAGACACTGCTTGGACATATGGGAGATCTACATTGATACATGCTTCTGGTACACATGCTGGATTACCAGCAGAAGAACCTGGTAATTCTGAGGTTGGTCATTTGAATCTAGGTGCTGGCCAAGTTGTATATCAAACATTACCAAGGATAAATGATGCTATTAAAGCACATGAATTGGAAAGTAATCCAGTTGTTAAAGAAATGTTTGAACTAATTAGGAAGAGAAAAAGTAGGCTTCATTTGACAGGTGTACTTAGTCCAGCAGGTGTTCATGGTCATATGAGTCATCTTTTCTCAATCCTAGACCTATGTAGAGCCAATGGTATTGATCCATATATACATGTAATGTTAGATGGAAGAGATGCTCCTCCTCAAGATGGTTTCCTGTATATGAAAAAGTTGCAGAAAAAAATTGCAGATCTAGGAATAGGGCATATAGCATCGATAATGGGACGTTTCTACGGCATGGATCGAGATAGTAGATGGGAAAGAACTAAACTAGCATATGATGCTATGGTTGGACTTGCACCTGAATCTTTTAGTGATCCAATTGAAGCAATCCAAAAAGCATATCAACAAGGAGAGGATGATCAGTTCTTTAAGCCTAGAACAGCAATTAAAGCTGATGGTATACCAGTTGGACCTGTAAAAGATGGAGATGCTGTTTTGTTTTGGAATTTTAGAGAAGACAGAGCAAGACAAATTACGAAGGCATTTGTGTTACAAAATTTCCCTCATTTTAGCAGGCGTAACTATCCAGATAATTTGTATTTTGCAACAATGACTGGTTATGAAGAAAACCTTGCTGCTCATGTAATATTCCCTCCTCAACCAGTTAAGAAATCAATGGCTTCATATTTAGCTGAGAAAGGTAAGAAACAATTTCATATTTCTGAAACAGAGAAGCATATGCATGTAACATATTTCTTTAATGGTGGTATAGAGAAGCCTCATGAAAACGAATTGTTTTTTAATATCCCATCTCCAAGAGTGGATAACTATGCTGAAGTTCCTGCTATGAGTGTTGAAATAGTTAGAGATGAAACTATTAATAGGGTAAAGAATATGAGTAAAAATCCATATGACTTTATCTTAATTAATATCGCAAATCCTGATATGTTAGGTCATACAGGAGATCTGAGGGCTACGATTAGAGCTAATGAAATAGTGGATCAATGTGTTGCTGATATAACAAAAGAATCGTTAGCTGCTGGTGGTGCAGTTGTAATTACCGCTGATCATGGAAATTGCGAAACAATGATAAATAGGCAAACAAAAGAAATAGATATTGCACATACTAATAATCCTGTACCATTGATAATGCTTTCTAACATTACAGAAGTTCAATCCAGAGCAGGTATTCCAATTCGAAAGATAGGTACTGGAGAGAAAGCAAAGACAACAGGATTACTAGCAGATGTTGCGCCTACATGTTTAGGTCTGATAGGTTCTG
>CALLXA010000095.1 GCA_938015795.1 uncultured bacterium
GAAACGCTACTTGTAACAATCCTAGGACTCTTAGCTTTGATGTTTTTGACCTTGACTGTGTTAGGATACTTTTTCAATAGAGAATGGAAATTTGAGAACTTTGAATATTGGATAATATTCTGTCTTTTCTTTGCAATCCTTTCTCAAATATTTTACTTACCATTTTTCAATCTTGAATATGAAAATATGATAAATATTTCTGTTTGGGCAAAATTTTTCAGCTACATTGGTTTACTAGTTGGTTTTCTAAATAGTATATATGAAATGTATCAAAGAGAAATTGAGATTCAAAAAGAATTAGAACAGAAAAATAATTTACTAAAAGAAACAAAGAGTAAAGTTGAAGAAGCATATATGTTTTTAAGAAAAGAGAAGTGGGATATCACTAAAAAGAAGGGTGTTGCAGACAAAATACTCAAGGATATAGTAAAATCAAAGTAATATGTATATACCCAAAATTAAAAGATACCAAAAGAAATTTGATTATTCATATTCTTTTGGAACATATCCAACATTAGATTTAATTAAATATCAAAGAGATTCTGTTTACAAGGTCTTAATTAAATCCCAAACTGATGAGAGTCAGGCAATACAAGAGATTAAGAATGTATGTAGAGAAGAGGGTATTCCTTTGGAAATAGCAGATAGGGGAATTGAAAAAATAGCGTTTAAGGAAAATACATATGTAGTTGGTGTTTTTAAGAAATATGAAAGTATTTTGGAAAAAGATTCAAACCATTTAGTATTGGTTGAACCTCGGAATATGGGTAACCTAGGGACTATAATTCGGACAATGCTAGGCTTTGGTTTCAAAAACTTAGCAATTATTAATCCTGCAGCAGATATTTTCGATCCAAAAGTAGTTAGATCAACAATGGGGGCGGTATTTCAAATACGGTTTCAATATTTCAAAGATTTCGAAGAGTATACAAAGTCATTTCCGAATCAAAACCTTTACTCATTTACATTAGAAGGAGCTAAAGATATTCGTGAAGTTGAATTTAAAACTCCAATGTCTATAATCCAGGGTAACGAGAGCAAGGGGTTGCCAATAGAATTTAAAGATATCGGACAAAGTGTATATATACCTCATTCTAACAATATTGATTCCTTAAATCTCTCAATAGCTACAGGAATAGGATTGTGGGAGAGTACAAGAAACAAGAAATAAAGTAGTATATTGTTCTAAGTTTCATAAAAATCTTCACTATATTGGAAAATATCTACCTAAGAATTCAAATGAGATTAAAAAGAATTTGTAAATGTGTTATATTTGTGTAGTAAACTCTACATATAACACATATGGCAAACACAATAACTAAGCAAATATCTTTCCCTAGAAGGATGGTTCAAGTATTGGAGCCTCAAGCAAAGATGCTCGGAATGTCTTTTCCCGCCTATGTAAAATATCTTTTAACAAAGGAAATGGAAAGTGTTTTTGATAATGAAGAAGAGATGATTACAGATCCAAAGATTATTGCAGATATTAAAGAAAGTCTAGATGATTATAAAAATGGAAGGTATACAACAATGAACTCGAAAAAAGAAATTAAAGAGCATTTTGAATCTTTGTTAAGAGATGAAAATTCTTAGTAGTAACATATTTGATAATGAGTATAAAAAGGTTTGTAAGCGAAATAGGTTTTTGATTAACAAGGTTTCGAAGGTTATTACTAATCTGGCTGATAATCCCTCTTATAATTCTTTGAAGACACATATTGTAAATACACCAAGGTTTGGCAAGGTTTTTGCTTCTACAGTTACAGGAGATTATCGTATTCTTTGGATTTTTGAAAAGGAGGATGAGATCCGATTGCTTAGTATTGGGAAGCATTCAGGTAACTCAAAGGTGTATAGGGATGCGTTATGTTAAGGTTTTCGCTTTAAAATGGTATAATATGTGTAGGTAGAAATACCTAGCTCTTTATCAATATATGGGGACGCACGGCTTCGACAGAGGTTTGCGTTTAGTTATCACAAATCGAGTGTTGACTCGTAAAAACAACGCACAAGATAAGTGTAGAAAATAAAATCAACGCTTTTGCAGAAAAAGTTGTTGCATCAGTAAAAGGTGCTTTTGCATCTCCAGCTTTTGCTTATAACTTTGCATAAGTCTAACTAATTAATTTTGGTTAGTGTTTCTTATTCTTATTCCTGATTAGGAATCTGAAACAGTCGTTATCAGGATATGGTCCAATTTCTTGTCGGTAGGGATGAAGGACTGAAAAACAATTACTGAGGAAAATATTCTTTTCGTTAGTCTTTCTAGAATATTTTCACTATACAAGACTAGCTATATTTGTACATGGTGCTAAACAACACTTTTGGACGTGGGTTCGATTCCCACCGTCTCCACCATTTGATAAAGATTTTTCCTTTTAAATCTTATTAGGATTCTTTCATATATTTTCTTAGGTCAACTATTCCCTTTATTAGGACAAAGAGGATTATGATTTGAAAGATTGGGATGTTAATTGATGTCTCACTCCCAGCAGATGTATTGGTTGATGAATATACTCCATTTCCAAGAAGATCTATTATGAAGTTTAGTATGAATACTGATGTTATTGTTAGTAATTTTATTTGGGTCTTATTAGGGTCTTCAAGAGTATCTTTCCTTAGTTTGTTTGATAAGAATATTATTACTCCTAGTATTGTTATTGAAATAAAACCAATAATTATAAATAAAGGATTTTGAGTATATTGATTAGTTAAGAAAAGGATATCCTCTTGAGATAATACGTTTGTTTTAGAGAGGATAAAGGTAAGCGCAAGAGAAAAAACAATTCCTAACAATATTAAGATAGAAATAATCATAACAATAAGACCTATGTGGTTAATGGACTTTTTAATTTTTTCGGGTGGTTGGGGTGTAGGCATAAAGGATTCTTGTAGATGACTTTGAGGAAGAGTTTGCTGTTGTGTTGTAGTATTAATATTGTTTTCTTGTACTTCTTCCATATTATTGTTAATCAAATTATCTTCAATATGAAAATAGTATCACAAAGGATTTCCAATACCAATGTGGTGTATCTATTCCTACAGACTCTCCTTGTTGTTTAGGTTATAATTAAGGGTAGGAGGATTGTATTTAAAGAATTCCGCCCGTTGAAGAATAAAGGTTCTTAATGGGTTCGAACTTTTAACAACGATGTCCATTAGATAAAGAATCTAGAATGATTAGTTTATCATTCTGTATCAATAACTATTAATGTTTTCTATCCGTTTCTACAAATATTATAGGTAATCTGTAGCAAAATTTCTTTAATTCATAAGTTTTACACTTTCTAATATTGTATCGACAATATTTAAATCTGCCTCTGTAGCTGTATCTTCTGCACCATAGAAATAAGCTTCACCATCATATCCGTTACTATCTGTAAATATGAGACCTTCTAAACCAATAACACCATCTACACAAGGAGGCTCAAAATAGTTATTTCCTTCTCTTGAATCATAGTAATAGTCTTTGCTTATCCTTCTAATAGTTGTACCTAAAAATTCAAATTCAGAATATTCTACATTTGTATAATCCTTTATATCCCAACTACCATCAACAACCATAGCAGCATCTTCCATCTCTGCAAAATATGAAGGATTATCATCCTTAAATTGAGCATAAACTGGACAACCAGCAAAACCAATACCAGTAACAGCCATCATACTAAAAACTCTTTTATTATCGGGATTAACAATTGCTAAACCAGTTAAACCAGTATATGTCTCATCCTTTATCAAATATTCGGTACCTTCACCATCCATATATTCAATTATTCTCCAACCCTTAGGTAACTGAGCTGAAAGTACATTACCTGAGAAATCAGACATCTCCGTACTCTCTACAACCTCTGTATTGTCACAATTCTCCTCGTCAATACTACATACACCATCTGTGGTATCGGAGGTATTAGAGGTCTCATCAGTACTCTCGGTCTCAGTATTCAAATCATCTTTTAAAACATTCTCTTTTGTATTAAAAAATTGAAAGTATACAATAACCGCAATTACTACCAATATGAGAAATGAAAGAACTCCAATAATAATTGGAAGAGTAGATTTTTTCTTCTCAACAACCTTTTCTAATTCTACAGATTCGTTCACAACCTCTTTTGATATTTCTTCATCAGGAGTTTTAATATCATCCATATCAATATATTAAAAATTTATATATTACTCACAAGCCATCTCTGTACACACAGTCTCACCATCATCACAGAAGCAAGTATTACAACCATCAATAGATTCATATGTCTCCTTATCAGCATATGCCCAACCATTATATTCACATCTTGGAGATTCCTTATTTATATTTATACGACTAGAATAGAAAAGATAACTAGCTAAACCAATAGCTATTGTACCCAAAACAATACTTAAACTAACCCAAAAATTTTTATCCATCTAAGATGATTAGATAATTTAGCTATATAGATAACTATACATAAAATTTAAGAGAAAATTAATAGGCTAGGGGATATTAATTTCCGACAAACTTGGAATACATTTCTGAATAGAAACCTTTCTTCCTTATTAACTCCTCGTGGGAGCCTTGTTCTAGAATGGTA
>CALLXA010000096.1 GCA_938015795.1 uncultured bacterium
TTGTATATTTTTGTTATATTTTCACAGTCAGATCCACAAGAAGACCCATTCTCCTCTATCTTTATATACTCAACAAATTGATTGTTTTGAATATCATATATTGCAACTTTTGCTTGTTCTAGAAGTTCTGTCTTTATGTCTTTAATTAAAGATGAAAACATTGTGTTGTTTTCTGAATCAATATTTTTAATTTCTTCCTCGTAGTTATCTAAAATTACTTCAGAATTTTGAGAAGATAGTTTTTTTAACAAATCAAAAATAATTTTGTTTTTAGGATCATTTTTTATTGGATCATAAGATATTTTAGATTTTAAAACTTCGATAAAATCATTATATTCTGCATAGACAATAATTTTTGTATTCGGTTTCGAAGGTAAAAAAGATTTATCACAATCAGTATCATTCTCTTCGCAACCTAATTCCCAAGAGAGAGATAATTGTGGCTTTCCACTATATTTCAAAGGAATTTCAGATTCATTGTTCCAGGTTTTAAAAGAATCATTATCTCTTTGTAATTCTTTCAAATTAATATAAAGAGTTAATATTATTAAGAGGGAGCCAATTACAGTAACTATAAATATCAGTATTTTAAAGAAAATAGGCAAGTTTCTGAATATCTCTTTAGGTGATATTTTAACCATATGAAGAATTGCCTTGATATATTAATACTGTAATTTAATCATATTTGATGGTAATATTCTAGCGAACTAATTAATAAATGATATAATTCTGACATGATAAAATTCCTAGAAAAACTCTTTGATTCAAATGAAAAACAGTTAAAAAGCTTTCAACCAATAATTGATGAAATCAATGGTTTGGAGGAGCAGATGAAAAGTCTTAGTGATGATGAATTAAGGAATAAGACTGTAGAGTTTAGAAAAATTCTGAATGTTGATTTAGTACAAAGCAGAAAAGATTTTGAAGATCTGAATACTGCAGAGTTAGAGAAAAAACTTTTAGAAGAAAAATCTCAATTAAAAGAAATACTTCCTGAAGCATTTGCTGTTGTTAGGGAAGCTTCAAACAGGGTTGCTCAGCATAGACATTTTGATGTTCAGTTGATGGCTGGATATGTTCTTTTTGAAAACAAGATAGCTGAACTTTTACAGGAGAAGGAAAGACATTGGCTGCGAATCTCCCTTTGTATCTTTACTCTTTAACTGGAAGAGGTGCTCATTTGGTAACTGTAAATGACTATCTTGCAAGAAGAGATGCTGAATGGAATGGCCATATATTAAATTCTTTGGGTATAACTGTAGGAGCAATTAACTCTGGAAAGCAGTATAGATTTGCAACTGATGAAGAAGTGATAAAGATTAAAGGGGATGATGCTAAGAAAGAAATTGCTGAGAGAGAGAGAAAAGCAAAAGAAAATGGAAGACTTAAGTATGATCATATGACAGGAGTTAATCTTGTTGAATGTAGTAAAGCAGAAACATATGCTTGTGATGTAGTTTACGGAACAAACAGTGAATTTGGTTTTGACTATTTAAGAGACAATATGGTTCGATCTCTTTCTGAAAGAGTACAAGGTCCTAGATATTTTGTCATCGTTGATGAAGCTGACTCCATTTTAATTGATGAAGCTAGAACTCCATTAATCATTTCAACAAGTGCTCAAGCATCAAATGAGATGTATATGAAATTTGCATCTTTAGTAAAGATATTACAACCAGAAAAACACTATATTGTTGATGAAAAAGCAGGAGCAGTTTCTTTAACAGATGAAGGAATAGACGCTGTTGAAAAGCAATTGGGTGTAGATAATGTGTATGAAAATGCACAATTAACATATCATTTGGATAATGCTTTGAAGGCAAAAGAGCTTTACAAACTTGATGATAAATATATGGTAAAAAATGGTGAAGTCTTAATTGTAGATGAATTTACAGGAAGGGCTTTACCAGGAAGAAGATATAGTGAGGGGTTACATCAAGCAATTGAAGCAAAGGAGGGCGTGGAAGTAAAGAGAGAGTCTCGAACTATGGCAACAATCACCTTACAGAATTTCTTTAGAATGTATGCATTTCTTTCAGGAATGACAGCAACTGCTTTGACAGAGGCGGAGGAATTCTCCTCAATATATAAGTTGGACACTATTGTTGTACCAACAAACAAGATGGTTGTAAGAAAAGATCAAACAGATGTTGTATATAGAACACAGGAAGGGAAATTTAGAGCAATTGTTGAAGATATTAAAGAACATAATGAAAAGGAACAACCCGTCTTAGTAGGAACAACCTCTGTTGAAAAATCTGAAATACTCTCGGAAATGCTTTCTAAAGAAGGTGTTAAACACAGCGTATTAAATGCTAAACACCATGAACAAGAAGCGAAGATAGTTGCGAATGCGGGTCAAAAAGGAACAGTAACTATCGCAACTAATATGGCAGGAAGAGGAACTGACATCGCATTGGGTGAAGGTGTAAAAGAAATTGGAGGACTATATGTAATTGGTTCTGAAAGACACGAATCAAGAAGAATAGATAACCAGTTAAGAGGTAGATCGGGAAGACAGGGAGATCCTGGAGAATCCAAATTCTATGTCTCATTTCAAGATGAATTAATGCGTCTTTTCGGAGGAGACAAGATGCAATTAGTTATGACTCAAGTAGGACTTGATGATGACACTCCAATATCCATGGGAATTCTTGGAAAAACAATTGAAAATGCACAAAAAAGTGTAGAGTCACACAACTATGATATTAGAAAAAGATTGGTTGAATATGATGATGTTTTAAATCAACAAAGAGGTTTGTTGTATGGATTTAGGAAAAAAGTATTAGAAGCAAGTGAAGTTAAAATAGAGGATCACAGCTCAAAAGATAACGATGATGTTTTGATTGGAGTGGCAGAGAAGATAGGGGAATTACAAGATCAATTAGATAGATTTGCATTAACAAGAAAAGAAACATGGAATATAGATTTGTTAGAAAAACTTTCTTACAAATTTAATCCTCTTGAAATATGGGTACTTAAAAAAGAATTGGAACACATTGAATTCTTGTTCTCATCACAAGCAAGTGATGATTCTAAGGTTGATAATATTGAAGAAAGAAAGCTGTATATTGAGATTAAGAATCTATTAACAGATGAAATCTTTGAAAAAGCAGCTAAAACATTAGGGTATAAAGATTCAATTGAATTATTTAGAAAATTAGATGAACTTAAAACATTGTCTGAAAAACAAGATGTCTTAAAGAAAATCCTTTTCATATCCTTTATGAATCACATACAAAGTATTGGATCACAACCAACAAAAGGTCTTTGTCAGATTCTCATACTACAATCAATAGATAGATTCTGGATGGAACACTTAGATACTATGAGCGACCTTAGAGAAGGTATATCTTTAAGAAATCTAGCACAAAGAGATCCTTTAGTAGAGTATAAAAATGAAGGATTTGCTCTTTTCGATCAAATGCTTGCGGATATAGATAATTCTGTAGTAACTAGATTTTTCAAAGTGAGATTAGTACAAAAAGACAATACACCTCAACAGCAAAATACAAATAATCAAGATAATAGACCAGGTAAAACAGGCAAGGCAAAAACTATTAAAAAGAATAAAAAAGTTGGTCGAAACGACCCTTGTCCTTGTGGTAGTGGCAAAAAATACAAAAAATGTTGCGCTCCAAAGTATGACTAGAAACCTATCTCTATGGGATTATTGACACTATTACAAGCCATATACTATTCTAAATAACAAGATATTGATTAAATATAAACATGCCCAAATCAAATACAAATCAAAAAGAAAAATTAGTTACTCCTAGAACCAATATTCATGTTGTTTTTTTCTCATGCTCTGATTGTGGTGAAGAAGAAAGTGAAGTAAGACTTTGCTCTTCTTGTGGTACCCCTATGAGGGTTATAAATGTTGTTGAAAAATTTGGAGAAGAGGCTGAAGCATTTTTGGAAAAAGTTCAAAAAGCCGTACAAGAAGATATTGATGAAGAGAAAGGAAAGAGAATAGATGAAGATGAGCCAAATATCATTTTAATGGGAGATGACGAACACCTAGACGAGGGTGGGATTGATCCTACACAAGATGATGATGACTCTGGATTAGATGTAATATTCCCTAGTGATGATGATGAAGAATCTACATTACCAAAGGATAATATACCTGTTGACGATGATTTGTCAGTTGCGTTAGATAAGCTTGACGAAGAGGATGATGATCTAGATACTTCCGATTTTGGCTTTGATGACATGCCTGAGCTATAATAGCTCTTAATGGATTCACTAAACGACAAATTAGGAAAAGTAGCAATTATTGCTGACCAAATGACTGCCTTTGGAGGCGCAGAGAGAGAAATGTTTTCAATCTTAAAACTTCTACCAGATGCAGATATCTTTACAATCACAATAGATAGATCAAAATTCCCCCAACTCAAAGATTTCAATGTCGAAGTTAAAACAAGCTTTGTGCAAAACTTTTCGAAGATTTTACCAAAAGGTTTTTCTAGACACTTAAAAATATTAAACCCATTCGCATACGAAAGTTTTAACCTAGAAGAATATGACTATATTATAAGCATATCCGCTGGACCTGGAAAAGGTGTGATAACAGGTGTCAATCAACCTCACATCGCTATGGTTATGACACCACCTAGGAGCCTCTGGGACAAAGAATTAAATGCAAGAGCATCTAAGCTTCAATTTGTATACAAAGCAATATCAAACATTATAAATAAC
>CALLXA010000097.1 GCA_938015795.1 uncultured bacterium
ATCAAATCCAGGCCATTGTGCTGCTGCAAGAATATATTCAGAGTCGTCTGTTTCTTCAAAAAGTGTAATAGCTAGGTTAACAGGATCAAGATCATTAGGATCTTCGTTATAAAGATCTATAATGTCTTGTGGTTTTATTGAGTATTCTCCTTGTTCTTCATATTCCATAATATGTTATTATAACACGATATTATAGGAATTGAGAAATTATTTAAAAACTATTGTTTATAAATAAATAATTTTTTACCATTACTTAATTCAATTTCTCTACCAGTAGTATTGGGAAGATTGTAAACATATGAATATACTACTCCTCCATTTTTAATATATTTTTCAAATTTCTTTTTTAAAGCGAACATACTTTTTTCATCAAGAAAAACATATATTTTGGTAAAATTTTTTAAATCAACCTTGAAAATACTATCAACCTCAAAAATAATATCCTTACTAAAAGGAAATTTGTAAAACTTTTTAATTTTAGCAATTAAAATTAAAATTGGGGAAAGATCAAAACCAAAAGATTTACACTGAAACTGTTCATATGCTTTTATTAAAAACCTACCATCACCACAACCTAAATCCACAACCTTATCATCTTTCTTAATATCCATTAATTTCAATATCTCATCTAAAACTTTTTGAGGAGTACCAAAAACCGGCGTAAGTAAAAGAGGTATTAACAATGTTATTATTAAACCTAAAAAAAGAAATACAAATATTAAAATTATTCCTAAAGAAATTCCATTTAGCATAGGTTATTATACCACCCCGGGGTGGTATAATCTCGTATGGACGGATTAATATTAATAGATAAAGAAAAAGATATTACATCATACGATGTGATAAGAAAATTGAAGAAACTTTTGCCAAGGAAGTATAAAATTGGGCATGCTGGGACTTTGGATCCTTTTGCAACAGGTCTACTCATAGTGATGCTTGGTAAGGCAACTAAACTTATGGACGATATACATAAGTTAGAAAAAACATATGAAGTAAAAGCTGAATTCGGTTTTGCAACAGATACTCAAGATATTACTGGTGAAAGAATTAAAGAAATTGATGTGAGTGAAAATATATCAAAGGAACAAATTAATGAATGTATTAAGGACAATTTCATAGGAAAGATCTTTCAATTACCACCTATTTACTCTGCAAAAAAAGTTAAAGGTCAAAAAGCATATGATTTAGCGAGAAAAGGACAAGAAGTTATATTAAAACCGAAAGAAATAGAAGTGAAGAACTTTGAAATAGTGAAATATGAATGGCCATATGTAAAGTTTACAATTACTTGTTCAACTGGAACATATGTTAGAACTTTAATTGATGATCTTGGAAAATCTTTAGGCTCTTTAGCTACAGCAGTTGAATTAAGAAGGATAAGTATAGGAAGTCTTGATCTTGAGAAATCGGTAAAGTCTGATGAAATATTAAAAGAAAGTTTCCATATTGAAGATCAATATTTAGAATTAGATAAAGTTAAAAATTTTTTGAAAAATGAATAAAGGAAAATTATATATTGTAGCTACCCCTATTGGTAATCTCGGAGATATGACCTACAGAGCTGTCGAGATCCTGAGAAATGTGCCCTTTGTTCTTGCAGAAGATACTAGAGAAAGCAAAAAACTTTTTAATAAGTATGAAATTAAAACACAATTAATATCATATAGAGATCAAAATCATGAAAGAATGATAGAAAAGATATTAGAAAAATTAAATATGGGCTTCTCATTAGCATTGATATCCGATTGTGGTACACCGCTAATTTCCGACCCCGGGTATAAATTAGTGCGTCAGCTTAGGGTTCTTGGTTATGATGTCGAGTCTATACCTGGTGCAAGTGCCGTTATTGCAGGGCTGTCTATTTCAGGTTTGGCTACGGATAAGTTTACATTTTTAGGTTTTCTATCTAAGACTGAAAGTAAGAGAAAGAAAACTTTGGAAATATATGGGAATTTAGAATCTACATTGGTTATTTATGAATCACCACGTAGATTAATCAAACTTTTGGAGGAAATTATAAATGTTTTAGGAGATAGAAAGATTGGTATTGCAAAAGATTTAACAAAACTTAGAGAGGAGTTTTTCTATGGAAATGTTAAAGAGGTTTTAGAAAAACTTAAAAGTAATGGTTTTGAAGAGAGTCCCCATGGAGAATTTGTTGTTATGATTGAGTGTTGTTAAAGGAAAAGTGCTTTGTAATTCTCATCTAATATGTTTTCTAATCTACTTGATTCAATACCTTTTACTTCGGATATGACATTTAATATCTCTCTTACATGTATAGGTTTGGAATATTTTTCCTTACATTTACTATCTTTTCTAACTGATTGAGGTGGTAAAAATGGTCCATCTGTTTCTAAGAGTATTCTGTCTTCAGGTACTTTTCTTAGAATATTTCTCACATTTTCTCCACTTGGATATGTAATTATTGCATTAAAGCCGATGTGGAATCCTAGGTCTAAAATTTCATCTACCATATTAATATCTCCTGTATAGCTGTGGAAGCTTCCTTTTACCTGTCCTTTCCCTATATTTGCAATTATATCTAAAGTATCTTTGACACATTTGTTGCTTCCGTTCTTTTCTCTGGAGTGTATGCTAATTGGTAAGTTGTATTCTGAGGCTAATGAAGTATGTTTTTTGAATGATTCTTTTTGAATATGTGTAAATATTTCTTTTACATTTTTATCTAAATTATCATTATTGTATGATTGGTAATAGTCTAGTCCTGTTTCCCCTATTGCAGATATATTTGAAATATTTTTTCTTAAGATTTCTTCAAATTGATCTATATATTTTCTTGCTATATTTTCAATTTCGTTGCAATTATCTTTGCAAAGAATTTTTTCTTCAAAAAAGGTTGGATGTAATCCTAATGCAATTTGAATAGTTTCAGAGTATTCTTTTCCAATGTTTAATGTATCAGTAAAGTCTTGGATATCTGTTCCTTGTGTTAATATGTATTTTCCATTATTTTGTTTGAATTCATTTATAACCTCTTTTATGTTTGTTTTTAATGGGTCTATAGCTAAATGAATATGTGAGTCATGCATGGTTCGATTTTAGCATATATTTACTTTGGTAAATACTACAAGCTTCCAAAATTATAACTTTGAACCTGTAATGTGGTAAAATACTTTCGTTATGAGTAAACACACTCAGAAGAACTGGTTGTTAATAATAACTGGTCTACTTTTGATATCGTCGGGATTTATACTTTATTTCTCGATGAAAGAACAATTTGGTTTTGGGTTATGTGCATATAATGGGATCACCTACAGAAGTGGTGATATCATTTCTGATTCAGGGGAATCTTGTTTTTGTAACAAGTATGGAAGATTGGAATGCTTATCTGAAGATGATTCTAAGGATAATGGCTTTTCAGATTTTATATCCACAGATCTTAATTTCTATTATAAATTTATAAATCTTTTAGATAAATCTAATGCCGATTCAACAAATGTTGATA
>CALLXA010000098.1 GCA_938015795.1 uncultured bacterium
TGTGTTGGGAATCGTTTCATTTTTGGTTTCTTTTCTAGTTTTCTATATATTGTCATATTTCTTAAGAGAATTTATTCTTCTAGGATCTTTCCCTTCGTTTGGAGTAAGTATTTTTGTTGGTATATTGGTTAGAAGTATAATATCTTCAATTATAGTTGTTGTTTTTGATGTTATGTATGATAAGGTTAGAGGGAATAAAATTGATTCAAAATTTACATTTAGATGAATGAATTTAAAATTTCTAAAAATTTAAATAACAAGAAGTTGAAGAAACCTTGTGTTGGAAATTGTGCTGAAGTATCTAAGGCTTCACTGGGCGATAGCCTTGAAAAGATAGTTGCTAAGGCTGATGAGGACAGGTCTTCTGTTTGGAATTTTGTAATAGCTTTTGTTATGTTTTTTGTTGTTTTTGGAGTATTGATATTTGAATTGTCAGATCTTCAGGTTGTAAAAGGAGAGGAGATGTTGGGTATGTCAAAGAATAATCAAATAAGAACTAAGAGTGTACCAGCTTACAGGGGGGTGCTGTTTGATAGAAATGGTATTAAGATAGTTGAGAATGCTCCTTCGATGAATGTTTTTCTTACTGTTGAAAATTATTTGAAAGAGAAAGATGATGTTGATATTGAAAAATTGAATGAAGTGTCGAATACCCTTGGGGGTATATTGGAAGGCAAATGGAAAAAGAATTCTTCGGAAGAAGGTATAGAGTATGCGTCTATTGCAGAGAAGGTTATTGCTGTTCATGAGGAAAGCCCTTACTTTAAAGAGATTTTAATTGCTACTGATATCGATAATGATATTGCTATAAAGATTAAAGCTTTGTCTGAAACTCTCCCTGGAGTTTATATAGATAGTGGTAGCAAACGAAGTTATCCTATTAAAGAGTCTATGTCTCATTTACTTGGTTATACAGGAGAGGTTTCTGCAGAAGATTTAGAAAATTTGGACTATGTTGAATCTACAGATATAGTTGGTAAATCTGGATTAGAGAAATACTATGATAAAAGATTGAAAGGTAAAAATGGTTTAGTAGCTTGGGAGGTCGATGCTTTTGGTAAAACTGTTTCTAATGATGAATATTTAATAAAGGAACCTGTTGTAGGCGATAATTTGTATTTAACAATTGATTCTAAAATACAGGAAAAATTGTATCAAGAACTTAAGAAAGGAGTTGAGAAGTATGAAGCTACTGGTGCTGCTGGGGTTGTCGAAGATGTAAATACTGGTGAGATAATAGCCTTAGTAACATACCCTAGTTATGATAATAACCTTTTTGTAGGAGGAATATCTTACAATGATTATGACAGTATACTTAAAAATCCTCTTAACCCATTACTAAACAGAGCGATAGCTGCACAGGTACCTCCAGGTTCTACATTTAAAACATTGGTTGCTACTGCGGCTTTGGATTCAGGAGTTATCGATAAATATACTAGATATAATAGTAGGAGTGGATATACTTTTTCTAGTGGAGCACCTTTTCAAGAGTATCATAATCACTCATATGGAATTGTAAATGTAGTAGATGCATTGACTGTTTCCTCAAATATCTTCTTTTGTGAAGTTATTAGAAATTGGGATATAAATGAATTAGTACCTTACTTAGAATCCTTTGGAATTGGTGAATATACAGGTATTGATTTGCCAGGTGAAGCTGCTGGTAGATTACCATCTCCAGCTAACAAGGCATATTTAGCTAAAACATCTAGTCCTTGGTTAGAAGAAATTTGGTACCCAGAAGGCGATTCGTGTAACTCAGTAATAGGGCAAGGTATTACATTGGTAACGCCTTTACAAATGTCAAATTGGATGGCTTCCATAGCTAATGAGGGTACATTGAATACACCTCATTTGGCTAAAAAATTTGTAACAGAGGATGGTATAGAAAATGAATTACAGTATGAGATTAGAAAAAGTAATATTGCATCAAAGGAATCCTTCAAAATAACGAAAGAGGGTATGTGGTCTGCTGTAAATGGTAGTAGAAGGTCAATTGGTCAGCTGTCTGGATTAGGAGTTGAAGTTGCAGCTAAAACTGGTACAGCTGAATTTGGAGCATTGAATGAAAAAGGTGAGTATGAACACTCTCATGCTTGGGTTGGAGGTTTCTTCCCATACAAAGATCCTAAATATTCCTTTAGTTTGTTTTTAGAGGATGGTAGTGAAAGTTACAACGCTGTTACAGTTATGAAAAATGTTATCTCCTGGATGGTAGAAAACGATTATTTTTAAATTCATAGATATTTAATTTCTAACATATATATTTAGAATATGTTAGAAAAAAGAATATATATTAAATCTAAAGAGTATCCAAAAAGTTTAAAGAATATTGCAGACCCACCAAAAGAAATATATTGTATTGGTAATCTAGATCTATTAAATTTTCCTTGTGTAACAATTGTTGGTACTAGAGCTATGACTAAATATGGTCAGAAAGTTGTTGAAAACTTTTTGGTAGAAGAGTTGAATAATTTGGATATTGTTTTCGTAAGTGGATTAGCAAAAGGTATTGATACCCAAGTACATAGTTGTTGTTTAAAAAATGGTTTAAAAACAATAGCTGTAGTTGCAGGTGGTATTGATGTTGGTTATCCTAAATCAAATATAGAACTATACAAAAGGATATCTAAAGAAGGATTAGTTATTTCTGAATATCCAAGAGGATTTAGATTAGAAAAATATATGTTTCCAAGAAGAAATAGGATTATGGTTGGTTTATCAAATTCTGTTGTAGTAATTGAATCTAAAGCAAAGGGAGGATCTTTAATAACAGCACAATTAGCTCTAGATTATAATCGTGATTTGTATGCCATTCCTGGAGATATAGATAAAAATTCGTCACAAGGTTGTAACATCTTGATCCAAGCAGGTGCTTTCCCAATAGCAAGTAGAGATGATTTCTTCAGGATAATAGGTATAGAAAATGGACAGATAAAAATGTGATCACAGCAGAAAGGCTTGATTAGAGAACATTTATTCCTGTTCGTAGACTGATTGTGATCATGGTCATTTTAGGTATTAAAGATGTTCTTAAATATTGAACATATTTGACAAAGTAAAAAGTTCAAGGTATTTTTAAGCCAATTTAAGAAGGTTAGATAATAAATGCCAAAAAGTAAAAAAACATACAACAATCTATTGATAGTAGAGTCACCAGCGAAAGCAAAGACTATAAATAAGTACTTAGGTGATGATTTTAAAGTAATGGCAACTGTTGGTCACATTATCGATTTACCAAAGAGTAAAATCTCTGTTGATGTAGATAAAGACTATGAACCTCAGTTTGAAACTATATATGGTAAGGGAAAAGTCATTACAGATTTGAAAAAAGCAGTTCCTAAAGAAGGCAATGTATATCTAGCAATGGACCCAGATCGTGAAGGAGAGGCAATAGCTTGGCATGTAAAAAATGCTTTGAAATTAAAAGAAACTAAAAGAGTAACTTTTCATGAGATTACTAAAGACGCAATATTAGAAGCAGTAAAGAAACCTACTCAAGTTGATGATAATTTAGTACAAGCACAGATTGCAAGAAGAGTTTTAGATCGTTTAGTAGGGTATAAGGTGTCTGAATTGATTTGGAAAAAGGTTTGGTATGGACTTTCGGCTGGTAGAGTACAATCGGCAGCTTTGAGATTGATTGTAGAAAAGGAAGAGGAAAGAGAAGCATTTAAACCAGAAGAGTATTGGGATTTCTATGTTGATTTGAAAGAGAAAGAAGGAAATATTGTTAGAGCAAAGATTGCTAAAAAAGATGGTAAAAAATATATTCCTCATGGAAAAGAAGAGGTTGATAGTTTAATTAATACATTCGGTAATTCCGATTATATAGTAGAGGAAGTTAAGGTTCGAAGTGTTAAGAAACATGCATATCCTTCATTCACAACATCTACATTGCAACAATCAGCAAACAATGTATTAGGTTTTACAGCAAAAAGAACAATGGGTATTGCTCAAATTCTGTATCAAGCAGGATATATTACATATATGAGAACAGACTCTTTGAATTTGAGTGAAAAAGCTATAAAAGAGATACGTGCTCAAATATCAGATAAATATGGATCAGAATATTTACCAAAGAAACCAAATTTCTACAAAAACAAATCTAAAGGTGCACAGGAAGCGCACGAAGCAATTAGGCCAACTGATTTTTCTGTTTCAAAACAAAGAATAGAGAAGGAATTTGGAGTATCAGAAGCTAAGCTATATGAACTGATATGGAATAGGGCCGTTTCATCTCAAATGGCAGAGAAAAGATCTGAAATATTAACAGTTATTGTTTCTCCTATTGATGTTAAGAAGCCTAAATATCTGTTTACATTAGGTGGAGAGAAGACAATTTTCGATGGTTTTAGAAAAGTTTGGGGAAAACATAGAGAGGAAGATGATTTGCAGGAAATCTCTAAAATAAAAGAGGGTGATATATTAAAGAAAAAAGAATATATTACTGAACAGAAATTTACATTACCACCAGCAAGATATACTGAAGCTTCATTAGTTAAGAAACTTGAAGAACTTGGAATTGGAAGACCTTCAACATATGCAACTATTATCTCAACAATACAATCTAGAAGATATGTTGAAAAAGAAGCAAAAGCTTTGTTCCCTACAGATACTGGTAGAATAGTTACGCATTTGCTTAAAAATAGTTTTAATAGATTAGTTGACTATGAATATACTGCTAAGGTAGAAAATCAATTAGATGAGATTGCAGAAGGAAAGATTAAATATGTTCCTTTCATCGATGGTGAATACAAACCACTTCTTAAAGAAATAGCTAAAGCAGAGAAAGAAGTTAACAAAGAAGATGTTGTAATACTTGGAGATTCAGAAGAGAAATGTCCTGATTGTGATTCTAAGATGGTTATAAGAGTAGGAAGATATGGGAAATTCTTGAGTTGTTCAAAATGCCCCGAATGTAAAGGTATGAAAGATCTTGAAGGAGGAGAAGACAATATGGATTGGGAAAAATATCATAAACCTGATGAATGTACTGAGTGTAAATCAGCTATGAAATTAAAGAGTGGTAAATATGGTAAGTTCTGGGCTTGTGAGAAATATCCTGAATGTAAAGGTACATTCCCATTGCTTTTGAATGAAAAATGTCCAGTATGTGGTCATTACTTAGTTGAAAGAAAAGGTAAATGTGGTAGGTTCTTTACTGGTTGTAGTAACTATCCTAACTGTAAATATATAAAGAAAGTTAAGGCTAAATCTAAGAAAAAAGATTCAGAAGAAAGTTAATCATATTTTCATATATATCATCTAAGATATATACATGCTTCCGAGAGAGAAATTTGCTAAGTTCGGTATAGATTCCTTAAAGGATTGTGAACTTGTTGCAATAGTTGTGGGATCTGGAATAAAGGGTAGGAATTTCAAAATGATTTCGCAATCTATTGTTTCAAAGTTTAGGATTGTTTTAGAAAATGGAAATTCTGTAGGAGTTTCTGATCTTAGTAAGATAGAGGGCGTTGGAAATGTAACAGCAATGAAGCTGTTGGCTGGTATAGAGTTGGGTAGAAGATTGTATGGTGTAGTTGAAAAAGGTAGGTTAGTAGTAACTAATTCAAAGCAGGCTTATGAATTGTTAAGGGATTACGGTTTTAAGAAAAAAGAGTATGTAATAGCTTTGTTTTTGAATTCTAGGTTTGAAGTGTTGAAAAAGAAAATAATCTCAATTGGTTCTTTGGATAATGTAGGTATATTACCTCGAGATGTCATTATTCCTGCTTTGGAATGTAATTGTGCGTATGTTGTATTAGCTCACAATCATCCATCTGGAGATGTTACACCTAGTCAAGAGGATATTTTAGTTACAAAGAGGATCTCGGAAGCATTTGATATTGTAGGTTTAGAACTTGTAGACCATATTGTTTTAACAAAAGATAGTTGGAAAAATATTGATATTTAGGTTGAAAATACAATACTCTTTGTGATATTATCATCCTGTATTTAATCTATCTCATATGTATCTGAGATATTCCTGGATATAAGCCATTATCCTTCAGATGCATTATTTATAAGGAAAGGAGTAAAAATCATGGCGGAAATAAAAAACGCAGTTTCTCAAAAAGAAGAAACAAAAAGCAAGGTAGAAATACCAGAAATTTTAACATTACTTAAAGCAGGTTCTCATTTTGGACATAAAAAAAGTGCTTGGAATCCAAAAATGAAAAAATATATCTATGAAGAGAGAAATGGTATTCATATTATTGATCTTGTAAAAACACAGGAATTGTTAGAAAAAACATTGAAAGTATTAGATGGATATTCTCAAAAAGGTAATATCCTAATTGTAGGTACAAAAGGTCAAGCAGCTTCTGCTGTTCAAAAAATGGCTGAAGAAAATGGTGCTTTTTATATTAATAAAAGATGGCCAGGTGGTTTGTTTACAAATTTTAATACAATAAAAAGAAGTTTGCATGATTTGGTAGATATGGAAGAAAACCTTGCAAGGGGTGGAGATGGTCTTGTTAAAAAAGAAATTCTTATGATGGAAAGAGATGTTGAAAGATTGAACAAGATTTATAAAGGAATCAAATTCATGGAAGAATTACCATCAGCAATGATTGTAGTTGATAGCAAGGTTGAAAAAAACGCTATTAAAGAGGCTATAATTGCAAAAGTTCCAATAATATCGCTTGTTGATACAAACTGTGATCCTGATGTTGTAGATTATCCTATTCCAGCAAATGACGACTCTATTAAGAGTATTTCATTGTTTGTAGAACTTTTTGGAAAAGTTCTTAAAGGTTCGAAAAAAGCTGAGGCAATTGTTTCTTTGAGAAGAAGTCATGAGGCTCAGTTGGTATCTTTGAGTCAAGCATATGCAATGGAGAAAGAAAGATTGAGTAGAATGGAAGAAGAGGAACGAGCTAGATTGAAAGCTTTGAGAGAAGGTAAGCTAGAATCAACATCTACTGCATCTGTAGTAAGGGTTGTTAAGAAAGCTTTTGATGTAAATGCTGATATCGAAGCAGCTGAGAGGGTGAAAGAGGAAAGTAAAAATATTTTAGATTTAGGCTTATCCACTAGAATAGTTAAGGCCTTGAAAGATGCTGGTATCGAGACTGTTAAAGATCTTATGGATAAAAAAGCTGAAGATTTGACAAAAATTAAAGGTGTTGGAGAAAAAGCTGCAGAAGATATTCTTAAAGCTATTAAATAATTTGAAATTACCTGAACCATGGGAGTTACAATAGATGATATTAAGACACTAAGAGCAAAAACATCTGCTGGGATGGGTTTGTGTAAGGAAGCATTGGTTGCATCTGCTGGTGATATGCAAAAAGCTATTGAGTATATAAATGAAAGAAGTGATGCTATTAATAGATTGAGAAATTTAACTGGTGCAAAAATTGGTTTGTGTAAACTTGCACTTGAGGAGTGTGATAAGGATTTTGAAAAAGCAGTTGCTATGATCAAGGAAAAGGGATGGGATGAACCTTTGGGGGATGAGAATGAAGAAAAGGGAGAGGGTGTTATCGAAACATATATTCATGGTGCTGATCGTAAGCTTGTTTCTTTGGTTGAAGTTAAGTGTAAGACTGATTTTGTTGCTAGGAATGAAGATTTTAGAAGCTTTGCACATGAGTTAGCTTTGCAAGTAGCTGCAATGAAGCCAGTATTTGTTTCTAAGGATAGTATTCCTGCTGAAGAGTTAGAGGAAGTAACTTCGTTATTTAAGAAAGAAATTGAGAATGAAGGTAAACCTGCTAACATTGTAGAAAAGATATTGGAAGGTAAATTAAATAAATATTTTGCAGAGAAGTGTCTTTTGGAACAGAAATGGTTTAAAGATGAATCCAAAACAATACAGGGTCTTCTTGATGAATATGTTCAGAAAATGGGTGAACCTATTACAATCAGAAGAATATTGGTTTGGGAATTTGGAAAATAATTGTATTGACTACAATTGAGATGTAAAAAAGAGGGATTGAGTCCCTCTTTTTTTTAATTACTGAATATCATATAGTGTATTAAATTTGGATTAAAAATAGTGTATAGTTAAATGTATATATAGATAAACTTAGTATCTGAAACTGTATGTTAGATGATTTTAAAAAAGATATTGAGAAATGTGTAGAACATTTAATTGATGATCTTTCTCAAATTAGAACTGGTAGGGCTACGCCTGAATTAGTTGAAGAAGTTATTGTTAAAGCATATGGAACAGAATCTCCAGTTAAAAACTATGCAACAATTTCTGCTATGGATAGTAGGACTTTGGTAATTCAACCATGGGATAAAAGTATATTGGAAAATATATCGAAAGCAATTACAAACTCAAATCTTGGTTTTTCTCCGATTTTAGAAGGGGATAGGGTTATCGTTAAAATACCAGATCTTACAGAAGAGAGAAGAAAAGAGTATGTAAAAATTATGAAAGATAGGGTTGAAGATGGTAGGGTAGCTGTAAGGCAGGTCCGCCAGAAATATATGAAAGATGTTGATGAATCACAAAAAGCAGGTCTTTCAGAAGATGAAGCAGATAGATTAAGGAAGGGTATAGAAGATGTTGTAAAAGAGTCAAACGAGAAGATTGAAGAGATAAAGAGTAAAAAAGAGAAAGATTTGATGACAATATAATTTTAGTCTAATCCATATGATTGCTGTTGTTGTAAATATAATGCTCTTTTTGTTGGTTATAGGTGTTTTAACATTTGTACATGAGTTAGGGCATTTTACAGTTGCAAAATTAATTGGAGCGACAGTATACGAATTTGCTTTGGGATGGGGACCTAAGTTGTTTTCAAAAAAATACAAAGGTACAGAGTATTCTATTCGTATGTTACCTATTGGTGGTTTTGTTAAGATATTGGGAGATGGTGATCCGGGAAAAGAAGGAGAAGAGAAAGATTTGAAAAAAGATCCTGGTAATTTGAATAACAAGAGTAAGTTTGCCCAGATTCTAGTTATGTTGGCAGGTGTATTTATGAATGTTGTTTTTGCAATTTCTGCTTACTACATAGTGCTCTCTTCTCTAAATTGGACGGTTCCATTGGATAGTAGTTTTAAGGATTTTCAACCAATTGGTGGTGAGATGGTTAAAGAGAAAATATCTGATGTTGAATATTCTGATGTTGTAGATAATATGGGGGCACAACTTGCAGGTTTGCCTATTGAGGGTATCATCTCTAGTATTGATGGTAATAAGGTGGAATATTCAGATCAGGTAAGTGAATTTCTGAAAGAGAAGAGTGGCGGTGAGTCAGTTGTTAAAGTATGTGCAGAGAGTAGGTGTGATGACTATACGGTAGAAGTTTCTGAGGATGGAAAAATAGGAATTATGCTAAAGAACAACTATTTGGTAGCTATCTCGTATCAAGAGAATAAGGTATTTGCTGGTTTTGCACATGTATTAAATACTTTGAACTTAGTAAGTCAAAGATTTGGAGAAATGTTCTCTGCTGCTAAGGATAGCGGTGATTACAGTGAATTGTCAAACACTGTTTCTGGCCCAGTGGGTATATATTTCTTGATTGATTATTTTAAGAATTTTGGAGCTATTACTTTCTTGAGTATAGTAGCTGATCTTTCTCTTTCTTTGGCAATTATGAATATATTGCCAATTCCAGCTTTAGATGGTGGTAGGATATTGATTCTCTTAATAGAGAGTATATTAGGGAAAGATTTAAATGAGAAAATTGAAGCTCTAATCATTAACATAAGTTTTATTCTAATAATGTTGTTAGTTGTTGTTATTATGATAAAGGATATTCTCAATATTGATACATTGAGAAGTATGTTCGGTTAGTTTTAATAAATAGTTGGTAAAAAAGTAAAAAGGTGTGATATAATCACTTTGCAATATATATTATATTATTTCTTTACTCATGGCAGTTATTGTACATGCAAACGAAAATATAGACAGTGCTCTTAAAAGACTTCACAGAGAAGTTTTAAGAGAGAAGATCTTAGAATCTTATAGAAATAAGGTTTATAGAATCCATAAATCTGATCTAAAAGCTCAAAAAAGAAGAGAGTGGGCAAAGATGAAGAGAAGAAGAAGATCTGCTTCAAGAAGAGCAAAATAAATTGTAATAATTTCCCAATGTCTCTAGTAGATACATTACGAAAGGATATGTTTCAGGCATCGAAGGATGGTGATGTTAATAAATCTGATATATTAAAAATGGCTTTGGCATCAATC
>CALLXA010000099.1 GCA_938015795.1 uncultured bacterium
ATAACAAGAGAATTACCCTTAGAGATTCTGGAGAATATTTGGAGAATGAATTAGAAATAAAAGGAGAGAAATATTCTAATCTCAAAGGCAGAAGTGTAGATATTATAATCGGAGCTTCCAAATTTGAGTTATCAGATACTACAGACGATAGCTATTTTTATGCATCTTCAAAATATTTTGAAAATTTTGGAGTTCCTGTATTGGAAGATTCTGTAAAAAATGATTCTTTAGATATATCATTTAAACCAAGAGCTAGAAATACATATGTTTTAGGCGTTGATAACAATCCGGAGTATATGATTGAAATAGGAACTAAAAATTTAGCTACAAGTTTTGATATTGAATTAGGAGCAGGTGAAGGTATTATCAATCTCGATAAGTTAAATATTGTAAATATTAAATCTTTAGTCGGTGCTGGAAAATTGACTATCGATTTAGCTAAAGATGCAATTCCTTCTGGAGATTTGAATATAGAAATTGGAGCTGGTGAAATGGTATTAAATATTCCAAAAGAAATAGGATTCAATTTGACATATGATTTAGGTGTTGGTGATATTGAATATAACAACGAAAAGATAGCTTCATTTATGGGTAATGAATCTGATTATAAGTCAGATAATTATGATAATGCAGAGATAAAACTTAACATTGTAGCCAATGTTGGAGTTGGTTCTCTAAAAATTAATAGTAAATAATTTATTTTTTAATCAAGCTATGAAAGATAATAATAATCGATTTGTTTTCGGAGTAGTTCTCCTTGTTCTCGGGGTGCTTTTCTTAATTGATCAGTTAAATATATTTACTAATTTTGATATAAGTATTTGGAAAGTAATAGGTATTGCTTGGCCTTTAGTTTTAATATATTTAGGTACAAATCTTTTAATTAAAGAAAGAAAAAATACAGGAGGAATAATATTAATCGTTCTTGGTGTGTTATTTTTAGGCTCTAATATTTTTGAAGTAAGCTTCTTCTCGATGTTTTGGCCATTCATATTAATCGCCATTGCTTTATCAATATTGATAGACAAAGATGAATCAAAAATAAATATTGCAAATGTTCATGTTAACGCTGATGTTATAAATGAAGACGTTATCTTCTGGGGTATGGATAAAAAAGTTATATCTGATTCTTTTGAAGGTGGTGAAGTTACTTGTGTTTTTGGAGGAGGTAAATTAGATATAAGCGAAGTAAAGATATCAAAAGAAGGTGCTAAGTTAGAAATTAACTGTATATTTGGTGGATTAGAATTAATACTTCCTGAAGGTATAAATGTTGTAACTAATGGTACTGGTGTTTTTGGAGGATGGTCTCCAAATTTGAAATCTACAAGTTCATCTGGACCTAAATTAGAAATTGTTGGTGCAGCTGTATTTGGTGGTGTTGAAATTAAAGATAAAAGATAGCTTTTATAACTATTGATGATTAAACAAGATCCAAAATTTTGGGTCTTGTTTTTTTTTATATATAAAGAAATGTATTAAGCACCTAATTGCTGTTTAGCATATGCGGTTAAATTCTTTCTGTTTGCCCAAGTTCTTTGAGTTGCTGTTAAAAGCTTTTTTCTTAATCTAATATTTAAAGGTGTAACTTCAATAAGCTCGTCATCATTTATAAAGGATAGCGCAAATTCCAATGTTAAAGGAATTGTTGATTTAAGAGAAATTTCAGTTACCTCTGCATGTGACATTCTTACATTAGTCTTGTGTCTTGCTTTGCAAGGATTTACTTCTAAATCAGTTTCATGATTATTAATACCTAATATCATACCTTCATATACCTTTTCAGATGCACCTATAAACAACTTACCTCTTTCTTGGATACTTGTTAAAGCATATCCCAAAGCTGTACCTGTCTCAGAAGATAGGATAACTCCTTTTCTAAATAATTCTTCTTGTTTGGTATAAGGTATGTAATCAGTAATGAAGCTACTTACTAAGGCTGTTCCTTTTGTAGCATTCATTAAAACTCTGTGTAAACCAATAAGATTTCTAGTTAAAATTTTGTAAGTAAATGTAGTCTGTCCATTAATTGTTTCAATATTTACCAATTCTCCTTTTCTAGTACTTACTTCCTGTGTAATATCACTTAAGTATTCTTCTGGTGCAATAATCATTAACTCCTCTAAAGGTTCATATGTTACACCCTCTTTTTCTTGAAGAATAACCTCTGGCTTACTTACCTGTAATTCGTAACCCTCTCTTCTCAATTGTTCCATGAATAGAGAAAGTTGTAACTCTCCTCTACCTGCAACATAATATGTGTTTTCTGTAGAGTTTGTAATTTTTAATCCAATATTAAGATTTCTCTCTTGATCTAATCTTTGAGCTAATTGCTTAGCTGTAACAAATTGACCCTCTTTACCTGAAAAAGGAGAGGTATTTGCTTCAAACTTAACTCTAACAGAAGGAGGTGTGATCTTAATTTCAGGAAGAATATCTTGTTCTTTTATCGAACATAACGTTGCCCCTATATCAGTGGAGTCTATACCTGCAACAGCAATAATGTCACCAACTTCACCAACGGAAATATTCTTCCACATTAAACCTTCTTTAGTAAAAATCTCTCTTACTCTACCCTGTTTCTTCTCTATACCATCATCAACCTTTTTCAATACAACAACTGGATCATCAACATGTACATTACCTCTATTTACCCTTCCAATTAAGTATCTTCCTAGATGTTCATCATATTCTAATGAAGTTATTTGCATTTGAAATTCACCATTCTTTTCTCCTTTTGGAGATGGCAGATTATCAACTATCTCATCTAAGATTGGTGTAATATCGCCCTCTGTAGTACCAGCAACAGTTAAATCACCTTTAGGTAACTCTTTAAAAACTTTACCCTCTCTTGAAATAGCGTAGTAAACAGAAAAATCTAATTGATCCGTATTTGTAGCTAAATTTAAGAAAAGTTCCTGAACTTTGTCTAATGTTCTTGCACAATTAGCTAATTTCTTATCAATCTTATTGATTATCAATACTGGTTTTAATCCCAAATCCAAAGCTTTTTTTAATACAAACTTTGTTTGTGGCATAACTCCTTCTTGAGCATCAACCAAAAGTAAGCAACTATCTGCCATATTTAATGTTCTTTCTACTTCTCCACCAAAATCAGCGTGTCCTGGTGTATCGATAATGTTTATCTTGTGATCTCTGTATGTAATGGATATTGTTTTAGCATTTATAGTAATACCTTTCTCTTTCTCTAATTCGCCACTATCTAAAATTCTGGTTTGAGCCATCTCTTCTTGATTCTCTCTAAAAAGATGAGTTTGCTTCATAAAGGCATCAACCAAAGTGGTCTTACCGTGATCAACATGCGCAATGATTGCGACATTTCTTATATTTTCTTGTGATATTGAATTATTATCCATAAGCAAGTGTCTATTTTATCATAAAACACTATTAATAGATATCTTTTTGACTTCACAAATACTTCACCTTGGATTGTGTAATATTGTCCATAACAATCTAATATATCCTAATATTAGTCTTTTAAGCTTAGCTTAAACAATATAAATAATTACTAAGACTTTTAAAAAGCAATTAGAAATATAATAAAGATTGTAAATTTAAATTTAATATATTGTTCAAATGAAAAGAATAGCAATATTAGCAACAACAGGTGCTGTGTTAATTACAGCAGGTTTTTTAATTCCCAGGGTAGCTTTTGCAGATGATGTAACTCCGCATGATAGCTTTACTCAGCAATTAGCAGAAAAATTGGGTCTAACAGAGGATGAAATTCAGGATGTTATGGTTGAAATAAGGAGTGAACATCAAGCTGAAAGAGAAGCCGAGAGAAAAGAAGCAATTAATACAGCTTTTGAAAATGGTGATCTTACAGAAAGGCAAGTTACTATCTTAAATGCTATGCATGAAGTTATGTCAAAAGTTAGAAATAACGAAAGTACTTTAAGAGGTCAAGAAAGAAGAGATGAGATGCAGAAAACAAGAGAAGAAAGAGATACTCTTGTTTTAGATAGTTTAAATGAACAAGGTCTTAATGTCACTGAGGAAGAAATGACAACATTAAGAGAAACTATGCAAGATCTTGATTTAGGAATGGGGCAAGGTATGGGCAAAGGTGAAGGTTTTGGTATGGGAAGAGAAAGATAATATTCTATCCTCATAAAGTGAAAGGCAGGTTTAATACCTGCCTTTTTCTTATTCTTGAGAAAGGATATAATGGCAAAGATAATATATATCAATAAAGAAATATGAAGCTAGTTATATATATGCCCGTATTGAATGAAGAAGAAGGAATATTAGAAACATTAAAAGCATTGCCTAAGAAAATAGAAGGAATATCTGAGATACAATATTTAGTAGTTGATGATGGTAGTACTGACAATTCTGTTAAATTAGCAACAGATTTCGGAGCCAAAGTAGTATCACATGGTTTTAATAGAGGTGTTGGAGCTGCTTTTCAAACAGCTTTAAAAGAAGCTTTGAAAATGAAAGCAGATATTTTGGTTAGTGTAGATGCAGATAGACAATTTAATGTTGACCAAATTCCAGATATTATACAACCAATATTAAAAGGTGAAGCTAATATGGTTACAGGTAATCGGTTTGAAAAAGGTATTCCTGAACATATGCCAAAAACAAAATATTGGGGTAATATACAAATGTCTAGATTAATTTCAATAATCAGTGGTAAGTATTTTAGAGATGTATCATGTGGTTTTAGAGCATATGACAGGGAAGCTATGTTGAACTTAAACCTATTTGGAGAATTTACCTATACTCAAGAAACTATTCTAGATATTGTATATAAAGGTTTGAAAGTTATTGAATTCCCTGTTGATGTTATTTACTATCCATCTAGAAAATCAAGAGTCGCAGGATCAATAATTAAATATGCAACAAGAACATCCAAAATAATTATAAAAACATTAAGAGATTATAGACCAATGCTTTTCTTTGGAGGCATGGGGCTAATATCTGGCTTAATAGGTATGTTATTTGAGATATTCTTATTTATTCATTATTTCTCAACAGGTGAATTTACACCTTTTAAATTTTTAGGCTTTTTAGGAGCAGGTTTTATTATCTTAGGATTATTTCTTTTAATAGTAGGTTTGTTAGCAGATATGTTTAATAGAATAAGAATTAATCAAGAAAGAATAATCTACCAAATGAAAAAAGATAAAAATGAGTAACGGTGAAAGAAATATAAAAAAGTATTTCAATATATTATTAACAATAATTTTCTTATCTCTATTCGCAATTTACTTCTTTTTTAATAAAAAAGATATTGAAACTGTATTATATATTGATCGGAAATACTTCTTAATAATAGCAATTGTAACATTAGGACTTTTCTTTGTAGAGGGTATATTTATAAAAATAATACTAAAAGCTTTTGATAAAAATATTGATGTAAATGAAAGTGTATATCTTTCGACATTATCACGTATAGGAAATTACCTTCTACCATTAAGAGCAGGTGCTGCTATGAGAGCTGCATATTTAAAAAAGAAATTTAATTTCCCCTACTCTCAATTCTTATCTACACTTTCTGGATATTACATTATTCTTTTTTTATTATATTCATTCCTAGCCTTATTGGGATTAATAGTTAAATACTTTCTTAATGGAGAGTTTTATCTCGTTCTTACGATTTTCTTCTTTATCATATTTATTACAATGTTGATATTGAGCTTAATAAAAATACCTTTAGAAAAAATACCTGAAATTAAATTCAATATATTGGATAAGGTAGTTAAATTTGTAAAAAGAATATTAGAAGGATGGAATATAATTATAAATAGAAAAGATATTTTATTTAAATTAGTATTGGTGACATTTGGAAATATCTTTTTAAGTACAATAATCTCTATGATCGAATTTAAAGCATTGGGTATAAACATAAGCATAGCAAATATTATTCTTTACTCATGTTTGTCTGGAGTATCATTATTAATTAGTATCACCCCGGGGTCATTAGGGTTGAGAGAGGCTCTTTTTCTTTTAACATCAGAATCTTTGGGATTAAAGAATGAATATATTATGCAGATGGCATTATTGGATAGAGGTATTATGTTTGGATTGTTGTTGATATTATCCATAGTAATAATTATCTTAAGTAAAAAATTTAATGCTCAGGATATTCTTAAACAAAAAAAATAAAGTTAAGATTGAGAATGTAATATTTGTATTAATATTTATATATTTTCTTTCATTTTCACTGTATTTAGTTTTTAAACTTAAACTAGGAATATCACCTGATTCTTACTATCACATTGATGTGTCTAGAATATTTTCTACTACCCTAGGAATCCCTGAAAACACACCTGCCTCATTTCAATGGCGAGACATTACTCGTATGCCTTACCTATATTACTGGATCAATGGAAGGCTATTAAACATAAATATATTAAATATAAATGAGGTTATTTATTTAAGATTATTCAATGTTTTGTATTCGTTTGGAACTGTTTTGGTAACATATCTTTTAACCAAAGAGGTTTTTAAAAATAAGTATGCAAGATTATTGGTTCTGTTTCTTTTAACAAATTCTTTAATGTTTGTATTTCTTTCTTCATCTATTAATTATGATAATTTAGCAAATCTTTTTGCTGTATTATCAACCCTCTTTTTTGTTAAATCTCTGAAAAATATTTCATCATTAGAAAATATTTTTCTAATGTTCATATTTCTTTTGTTGGGTGTATTAACTAAGTATACATTAGCACCACTAGCTTTTGTCTTTGTACTAATTCTGTTTTATAAATGGTTTGAACATAGAAAATCAATTAAGTATATTTTAAAGGGGACAAAAATATGGATATTTTTATCAATACTTTTGGTTTTAATAGGTTTAAATATATCCCTTTATGGAGTTAATATTGTTAAATATCATTCATTAGTTCCTGAGTGTGAAGTTATATTAGGTCACGAAGCGTGTTTAGAAAACGGTGTATATTACAGAGATAATATTGATATGCCATCTGAAGACATTAAGGGAATTGGAGAAGTTGTTGAAATGGTTCTGTCTGGTGAAAGATTAGATCCTGTTAGTTATACCTTTTTCTGGATTTACAATATGGCGAGTAAAGTTGTTGGAATAATGGGTGATCAAAGCTTGCCAATGTCTAATTATATTCTTCCTGTCTATATGGTTTTTCTTTTGATTGGAATAATAAATACAATTAAATATTGGGAGAAGAAAAATATTGTCTTGTCTGCACTTACTTCTTCAACAGTATTCTATCTTCTTACAATACTTTTTACACAAAACTATAGTAGATATATATACCAAGGATATCCTGCACTGGCACTGCAAGGAAGATATATGTTTCCTGTAATATCATCTTTTTATATCATTACCGTTTATTACTTGTTTAAAATAGAGAACAAAACGTTTAGAAATACAATAATTATTCTCTTGGTTATACTATTCTTCATTGGATGTTTGCCATATTTCATTTTGAACGTCCCTACCAATTGGTTTGGTACTACCCCGGGGGCATAAAAAAAAGACCCGGTTTCCCAGGTCTTTCTAAAAACATTTTTATATTTTTAATTAGAATTCATT
>CALLXA010000100.1 GCA_938015795.1 uncultured bacterium
GCTATAATTTTTTGCACTTTAGGTCTTAAAGATAAGGGCATCTCTGTACCTATACCTCCAGGTTTGTAAAAGAAAAAGTCTTTTATTTCTAATAACCCTAAAATTATTGCAATAATCCCTAGTCCGTTATATAGAAATAGTTTTATAGTAGAAATTGATTGTAAAAGTTGAAAGGCTTTAACTATGAGTAATCCATATATTATATACGTTATAAACACAGCCAATATAAAGGCAAGACCAGAAAGAAGTATCTGTTTTTTGTCTTTTGGATGATATGTAACAATAGCTATTAACATCATAGTTAGAACTGATAAAGCACAAGGATTTATAGAGTCAGTTAAAGCTAACATGATCGTTTTCCATAATGAAATATCTTGTTTGCAATTTTCATCTTGAACCTCTGTTACATCGACTTCACCACAATCAACATTTGCATTTACAGGAGGCAATCCATTCCAAAGAATATCCCATCCATCTAGACTTAATCCATTCTCATACTCTTTATTCCCTCCTGGATATTCAACTTTACGATCAACAACAAATTCACCATGCAAATCTTTAATGGTGGAAGAGATATCTTCAATTAGAAATTTCTTTAGTAAAGTGTCATGTTCTTCTGTTAATTTTGTATTAGCTTCCTTCTTTATTAAGACTTTGTCTTTCGAATATATCTTAGGTAATCCTTTTAGATCATTTAAACTAAATTCTGACCAATCCATACTTTTATTCGAAAGCAAAACCTTTTCAACAGATGATTTTTCTAAATCTTGTTTAAAATTATTTATTATAGAGTTATCTCCTACTCTATAATTATCTTTGTCCCAAATTATTAATGGAATTCCTAGTGAATTGTTATATGTTTTAGCATAATCATATAGTATAGATGCATTGCTTTTTTCTTTATAAATTTCATATTCTAGAAGAATAAAATTCTCACCATTTTGAATTTCTTTGTGAAGGAATGGGGATACCTCTGCACAGTGAGGACAACCTATACCTGTGAAATATGTAACTGTTTTGAAATTTTCTTCTGCAGAAACTTTACTCGTTGGAAATGAAAAGAAAATTAAAAATAGTGCAAATATTTTTATTAAAAATTTTCTTATATTTAGTTTTTCATTTATACTCATATTCATAAGTCCTATTAATTTATCAGTTATCAAATATAACCTCAAGTGGAAATGGATCTATCTGAAAAACAAAAGAGTATACTGACAGATATAAAAGGTTGGTATTTTGGAAGAAATAAACAGTATTTAACTTTTGGAGGTTATGCTGGTACTGGTAAAACAACTTTGTTAGGATATCTTTCATCAATTCTACATCAAGATAACAAGAAGATTAAAATTGCATTTTGTAGTTATACTGGTAAAGCATCGAGAGTATTGCAAAGAAAGTTAAAAGAAGCAAAAGCTATCGATATGAATGATTATGTAGGAACTATACATCGCCTTATATATAAACCAATAATGGATGATAAAGATGAGATTATTGGATGGTCTAGAATAGAAGATAAAGATTTTGAATATGATTTAATAGTTGTAGATGAGGCCTCTATGGTTACTAAAGACATTTGGAATGATCTTTTAAGTTTTGATAAACCTGTCTTAGCTGTCGGTGATCACGGTCAACTCCCCCCTATCGAAGGCAGTTTTAATTTGATGGAAAAACCTGAGCTGAGATTAGAGGAAATATTCAGACAGGAAGCTAATAATCCAATTATTAAGGTTTCTGAAATTGCAAGGAGATATGGAACAATACCTGCTATGGAATTCTCTCCTAAAGTTGTGAAATTCAAAAAAGATAGAGAAGATGTTCAAGAAATTCTTTCTGAAATCTTTGAAACATTTGATAATGAGACTATGGTATTGACAGGATATAATAGTACAAGAGTTAAAATGAATAAAGGAATTCGACAGTTGTTAGAATTTGAATCACCGGAACCCTTAACAGGAGACAGAGTTATTTGTTTGAAAAACAATCATATAGATGATGTTTTTAATGGTATGACAGGAACAATTCTGTCAATTGATAAAGTCGGTATGACAGGAAATAAATACTATGAAGCCGAGATAGAGCTAGATGGTGAGGATGAAATCTTTTACGGTAACCTCTCAATTGATCAATTTGGTAAAGATACCACCTTGGCATTTGATAGGGATAGACAATTAAACCTTTTTGACTTTGGATATGCTCTAACTGTTCACAAAGCACAAGGCAGCCAAGCTCGGAGAGTTGTTGTTTTTGAAGAAAGATTTTCTAGAATGACAGATGACATGTGGAAAAGATGGCTATATACCGCAGTGACAAGAGCAACTGAGGAATTATACATTATATGACCCCGGGGTCGTTGTTTTGCTAGTAGTATAACCTTTTATGTCACCCCGGGGTGGTAAGTCTTTGAATCGAAATTCTTTCATCATATATTTTAAGCCATCTATAATCTCCGTTTGGATCTGTAAGATCTAACTCTTTTGGGTTTTCCCTGAAATACAGCACTAGGTCATCAAGATATTTTACTGTGTTAACAATCTTGTTTTGATATCGTCCTTGAAAAACATGCCCTACCCACTTATGCTCAATTTTGAGATATTTGGAATACATAGTTGTTGTTCTCTGCATAGTATTGGGGATACTGTTAAGAGTCATGGGTTGAAGCAGTAAATGATAATGATTTGGCATAAGGCAGTAAGCTAAAATATTACATTCATAAATATCGGAGTATTTATGTAATTGTTTTAAAAAAACTCCATAATCTTTCGGTTGCAAAAATATCTTCTCTTTCTGGTTACCCCTGTTGAAAACATGGTGAGCATATCCAACTTTGAATTTTCTAGGTATCGTCATACCTTAACTTTACTATACGGGTATGAACTAATTGTTAACTTGTCACCCCGGGGTGGTATAATTGGCTATGATTTTAAAGAATCCCAAGGAGGAAAGAAAATATAGGGAGGCTGCAGAGATTTCGATGCAGATACTTCAAGAATTAGGTAGTAACATCAAAGAGGGTGTTACTTCTTGGGATATTGATAATTTGGCCTTGGAACTTTGTAAGCAGTATCATGTTAAACCTTCTTTTAAAGGGGTTGGTGGATATAGATATAATTCTTGTATTTCTGTGAATGATGTAGCTGTTCATGGTGTTCCTAATAGTACTCCTTTCAAAAATGGTGATCTTGTCTCGATTGATTTCGGAGTAATATATAAAGGTTTTCATACTGATCACTGTTGGACTTGGAGTGTTGGTAAACCTTCTCCTAAGAATCTTAAGCTTATGAATACTGCAAGAGATGCTGTTGAGAATGCTGCTTACTTAGCTATATCTGGTAAGTATACAGGTGATTTAGGGAATATGATGGAAACTACTGCTTTAAAAAATGGATATCGTACAGTAAAAATGTTTGTCGGTCATGGTATTGGTAAATCTTTACATGAATTCCCAGAGATACCAGCATTTGGAGAACCTGGTACGGGTGATTTATTGAGAGATGGTATGGTTATTTGCGTTGAATGTCAGGTAGTAGATGATACTGGTGAGGTATATATTAGTAAAGAGGATGGTTGGTCTGCTCATACAGAATTGGGCGGTAATTCTGCTATGTATGAATTTATGATTATTGTTGGTAAAAACAGCCCTGAATTTTTAACTGATACTAGAGCTTGGCCTGTCGTTGCTTAGTTTTACCCTTGTAAAGATATTAATCCTATGGACTGTATGTCTTAGTTTAATGATTGAAATGAAGAAAAAAATGTTAATCGGATTTGTATTGTTTGTTGTGACTTTTTTCACAATGGCGTGCAATTTTTCAACAAAAGTTGTTGAAGCTGCAAGTGCTGAAAAAAGACCTCAAGCAACTCCCACAAGAGTTGCGACCCAAAGGCCAATTACTGGCCCTGATCGTAGAGTGGAGGTTGCTGAAAATGGCAATTGGCTGGATTTTAAAATTGTTTATGACTGGCAAGAAGTATGTGTTGTTTCCATTGTGAATCCAAAAAATCAATTGGAACCTTCGGACAGGATTTTTTTTCACAGCTATAATTGCGAAGGCTTACCGGAAACCGTCGGCTACGAAGTACGATTTCAGTACTTCGATGGTTTCTTTTATGATAAAGATGGAAAAAAATGGCCTCTCGCCGTTTTTTACAAAGGAGGTTTAACGACTTCCCCATAAACAAATAGGTCTTTTCGGTAGGTGTATACAAATTTAAGTAGATGGCTTTTTTTCGCTATCTTTTTTCACTTAAATTGCTCCTGTATACACCTACCCTTAGACTCCCCTTTTAAAGAAAATTTCACATATATGATAAAATACAAACGGAATAAATTAATCCGTTAATTAATCATGGAGCAAATAGACTTAGCAATAATAGGATCTGGACCAGCAGGATATACAGCAAGTATATATGCAAGCAGATACAAGTTAAACAACATAGTATTTGGAAAAACAATAGGAGGAACAATATCAGACGCACACAAAGTATGTAACTACCCAGGATATGAAGAAATCTCTGGATTTGAATTAGGATATAAAATAGCAGAACAAGCAAAAAAACTAGGAGGAATATCTAAACAAGAAAGTGTTGAAAAAATTGAAAGAAAAGAAAATGGAACATTTGAAGTAACAACAGACAAAGAAACATATCAAGCAAATGGAGTTATATTAGCAACAGGTACTAAAAGATCAAAACTAATGCTACCTGATGAAGACAAATTCTTAGGAAAAGGAGTATCCTACTGTGCTACATGTGACGCAATGTTTTTCAAAGACAAAATAGTTGGTGTAATTGGTGGAAGTGACGCTGCAACAACAGCTGCATTACTTTTGGCAGAAACATCAGAAAAGGTATACATAATCTACAGAGGAACAGAATTAAAAGGAGATCCTACATGGATTGAAAATGTTAAAAAAGATCCAAAGATTGAAGTTATTTTTCAAACAGTAGTAACTGGTTTAATTGGAGAAGAAAAACTTAAATCCGTAAACCTTTCCAAGGAATTTAACAATGAGAAAGAATTGATTTTAGATGGCTTATTTATAGAGATAGGATCAGAACCAAATGCAGACCTACCAATGAAACTAGGATTAGAATTAACAGAAAAAGGATATATAGTTACTAAGAATGATCAATCAACAAGTATAGAAGGTATATGGGCTGCAGGAGATATAACTACGAACTCTAATGGATTTCAACAAGTAATAACTGCATGTGCAGAAGGAGCAGTAGCTGCTAATTCTGCATATTGTTATATTAAAAGTAAATGCTAATTCTTTTTTGAATTAACAAAATCAACCCATTCTTGAAGATAGTTGGAACTAGACCACACCTTGTCTTTACCTACTCCATATTCAACAGTTGCACCATATGATTCAAGAAATTTCAATTCTTTATACAAAGGACTGTTAGGATCCTCTGCATTTTGTGGATCTCTATCACCACCTTTTGTAAATACATCTGGACGAACAATTTCGAGACCTCCTATTACAGAGTAATCTGTTGGGTGATTATATATAACTACGTAATCAACTCCTTTTATTGCATCTACTATTTCTGCCCTATCTTTCTCTGGTATAAATGGTTTCCCTTTTTTAGTTTTAGCAATTTGATCTCCATCAACAATTACTACAAATATTTCTCCAAATTTTTTTGATTCTAACAAACATGATATGTGTCCTGGATGTATTGGATCAAAAAATCCAGATGTACATACTACTTTTTTGTTTGGGAATTCTTTTTGCTTAATTTCTTGATATTGATCTATTGGTATAACCATATAGGAATATTAAAAACTTAGTATCTAAGATTAA
>CALLXA010000101.1 GCA_938015795.1 uncultured bacterium
TTTAATGCAGGGATAGTTGTAAATACAAGAACACCGACTATGAAGAGTAGGTAGAAGATTAGTGCTGGTAAGAGATTTGGCTTCTCTGCCATTAGGTGCCCAATATTTGAGCTGTAGAATTTAGGTGCAACAGTAGTTAACCAGGCAGCATCTATTCCCAAGAAAACAAAAAGAGTTGAAGCATAGAGTAAGAGTGTTTGTAATATTGTCATATCTTTTTGTTATTAGTTTATCTAAATATATTGTAGCACATATTTTTGCCATTATTATGGTAAACTATGTTATGTATTTAGGTATTCATGTATCCTCTGCGGGAGGAGTTCAAAATTCAGTAAAAAATGCCGAAAAGTTTGGTGTTAATGCAATGCAAATAATGCCAACAGCACCAATGAGATGGGTCACAAAACTCATTGAGGATGATGTAATACAATCCTTTGTAAATGAATTAGAGAAATCCAATGTAAAGAAAATTCTTCTTCATGGTATATATTTAACAAATTTAGCGAGAGAGGATAAGCAGTTGTTCCATTTGGGTAAGATGGGTTTGGTTGTGTATTTGGATTTTGCAGAAAGAGTTGCTAATGAGATAGAGAGAAGAAAAATAGATGCTGAAATTTTAGGTGTATGTTTTCATCCTGGTTCTCAAAAAGAAATGTCATATGAGGATAGTTTGGAAAGAATAATATATGGAATGGATTGGGTGCTTAATGAAGTACCTGGTCAACAGAAATTGTTAATAGAGACTACAGCTGGTACTGGATTAAATTTGGGTAGATCATTTACTGAGTTGAAACTAATGAGAGAGGGTGTAGAAGAACAGAGTAGGGTTGGTTTTGTTATGGATACTCAACACACATATGCTGCTGGATATGATTGGGTTAATGATATGGATGGTGTTTTGGAAGATATGGAAAGAGAAATAGGGTTAGATAACTTGAAGGCTATTCATTTAAATGATTCTATGGCTGATTATTCATCTAAAAAAGATAGGCATGCAAATTTGGGTGAAGGTAAACTAGGGGAGGATATTATTAAAAAACTTTTGCATAGAAAAGAGTTAAAAGATATTCCATTTATTTTAGAAACACCTGCTTTAAAAGATGCTTTATCTACTCAAGAGGAAGTATTAAGATTAAAAAATTTAGCAGAATAATTTTATTAAATATTTTATGAAAAAGAAGGTTAAAAATATTGTAAATGATGTTCTAAGTAAATTCCCATCCAGTAGGATATTGTTATTGATAATAATATCCCTAATAGCTGCAGTTATTCTTTACTCTATATTTCTATTATCAGGAGCTAAATAGTGGGACAATTCAATCTTAACGAAAAACAAAAGGAAGCGGTTGAATATAACGAGGGAGACCTTTTAATAATAGCTGGAGCTGGTACTGGTAAAACGTCTGTTTTGACAAAAAGAATTGTAAATATAATAAATCAGGAATGGGCTAAAGCATCTGAAATATTGGCACTTACATTTACTGAGAAAGCATCTAACGAAATGCAGGAAAGGATAGATGATGCTTTAACATTTGGCTATGAAGATGTTTGGGTTTCTACATTCCATTCTTTTTGTGATCGAATCTTAAGGCAAGATGGTTACCATATTGGATTGGATGGTGAGTATTCATTAATGACAACGGCACAGTCATATATTTTCATGCGTAAGCATATGTTTGATCTTTCGTTAAAAATATTTAGACCATTAGGTAATCCTACTCAATTTTTGAATGATTTGTTAAAACATTTTTCAAGACTTCAAGATGAAGATGTCTCTCCTGATCAATATATTGAATTTGCAAAAAATCTACCAAATGGGACAGTGGAGGAGAAGGAGACTTTTAAAGAAATAAATGAACTAGCTGTTGTATATAAAGAATATACTGAATTGAAAGTGAAAAGTTCTAAGATAGATTTTGGTGATTTAATAATCTTCACATTAAAACTTCTTAGAGAAAAACCAAATGTTTTAGAAAAATACAGAAGTAAATTTAAATATATATTGGTTGATGAGTTTCAGGATACCAATTTTACACAAAATGTTTTGGTAAATCTTTTGGTTCTTGGTAGTGATATGAGTACAGGTGTAGAAAAACGTCCAATGTTAACGGTTGTTGGTGATGATGATCAAGCAATTTATAAATTTAGAGGTGCTGCAATTTCCAATATCTTGCAATTCAAACATACATATCCAGATGCTAAGGAAGTTGTTTTGTTAGAAAACTACAGATCAAGGCAAGAAATTCTAGATAAGGCGTATGATTTGATAAGACATAATAATCCAAACAGATTAGAGGTTACGGAAAATATAAATAAAAAGCTTTTGTCAAAGGGGAATTTTGAAGAAGACAATGATGCTGTTCAGTTTGTTACTGCTTTCAATGATGATAGAGAGGCTGAATGGATTGCTTCTGAAATATTGAAACTAACTGGTCATGGAGATCTTTCAGATAATGTTCCAAACACTCAGCAATTTGATGAAGAAGGGCAAGCAACTTTCATAGATAAGATGGAAGATAAAAAAGATTATAACTTCTCAGATATTGCAATATTGGTTAGAGCTAATTCTCATTCTGAGGCAATTGTTCAAAACTTAAGATACAAAGGAATACCGTATAAATTAGGTGGTTCTAGAGGATTATATTTTAGGGAAGAAATAAAGAATTTGATAGCCTTTCTAAAAGTATTGGTTGATTACTCCGATGAAATCTCTATGTACAAGCTTCTATCTATGGATATATGGAACTTGTCACCTAGGGAGTATATGGAGACAAATAGATTGGCTAGGGAATCACATATAACCCTTTTTGAGCAATTTGAAAATTTGTGGGAAATAAAGTTGGGGGAGGATGATTTTACAAAAGAAGATTTGTTAGAAAAAGAGAATAATTTAATAAATAAATTATTTTCAAAAGAAAGCATTGTTGGAATTAGTAATTTCCTCTTTTTGTTAGATTATTCGATAAAGAAAGTTAAAGATGGAAGATCTATAGGTGAAATACTTTACGATTTTATAAAAGATAGTGGATATATAGATTCATTCTTAAATGAAGAATCTACAGAAAATCTATTTGCGGTTTCAAATATTCAGAAATTTTTTGATTTGATAAAAAACTATGAAAAAGAAAACCCAGATTCAAATATATATGAATATGTTGATTATCTTAATTACTGTATAGAGGTTGGTGAGTCACCTTTAGTTGATCAAGTAGATTTGGAAGATGTTAATGCTGTGAATATTCTTACGGTGCATGCTTCTAAGGGTTTGGAATTTCCAATTGTATTTCTTTCGAATCTTGTATCTGAAAGATTTCCATCTATGAGCAGAAGTGATGTAATTCCAATACCTGAGTATTTGATTAAAGAGGAGATGCCAGTTAAATTGGATGAGAAAGAAGCACATATTCAAGAAGAAAGAAGATTGTTTTATGTTGGTGCTACAAGAGCAAAACATAGATTATATTTAACAGCTGCTAATTACTATGGTAATGCAAAGAGGAGGAAAAAACCGAGTATTTTTCTGTATGAAATATTGGATCGGGATATTTCCGAAGAGTTTTTGATTAATGAAAAGGGTAAAGATAGGGATTTTGAAGTAATTCATGATGAGGATGATCATTCTCTACTACCAGATAATTTAAATATAAATCTTGTGAAAAAAATAAGCTATTCGCAAATAAATGTGTATGAAGATTGTCCTAAGAAATATGAATATGCGTATGTTTTGAGGGTGCCTCAGAAACCAAATTCTTCAATGTCTTTTGGTTCTACGGTTCATAATACCTTGAAATCTTTTTATGAAGAACTAAAAAAATCTAAAGAAGGCTTAGGCATTATCAAACCTCCGGATGAAAAGCTATTGTTAGAACTTTATGAAAAGAATTGGGTTGGATTTGGATATGATAGTAGCGCTCATGAAAAAACTCGTAAAGAAGAGGGTTTGGAGGTTATGAAAAGATATTACAAAAATTTGTATAGTGAAGAAGAAAATCCATATATGCTTGAAGAATCATTCTCTGTGCATATGGGCGATACTGTTTTTTCTGGAAAGATAGATAGGATGGACCTTGTTAGAGTAGGAGAGTCTGGAATCCCAGAGGTAGAGATAATTGATTACAAAACAGGTAAAGTTAAAAACGCAAGTGTAATTAAAAACGATTTGCAACTACCACTATATGCGATTTTTGCGGAAGAGAAGCTGGGGGTAAAAGTAGTTAGAGCAAAATATGTATTTGTTGAACATGGAGAAATAATAGAAGTAGATGTATCGCAGAAGAGGCGCGAGAAATCAAGAGATTTAATACCCGGGATAGTAGAAAGCATCTCCAAGAGAGAGTTTCTTGCCACCCCGGGGTGGTTGTGTAAGTTTTGTGATTACAATTCTGTGTGTAAAGATGCGGAGCTTTGATGAGGGTAGAATTTGTTAGTTGTTTTATAATATAATACGAGCTATGAGTATATTTGAAATGTTAGAAAATTTAATAGTGAAGAAAGCTTATGCTCAGAGCTTGGGTTCATCTCTTGAGGAAAAGATCTCGGATGTGACTACACAGAATACTACAGAGGGGTTAATTAATAGTATTGTTAAATTTGCGGTTCCTTTAAGTGTTACTTGTGTCTTTGTTCTTCTTGTTTATGCGGGGTATTTATTGATGTCTAGTCAGGGTAATCCAGATAAGTTACAGGAGGGTAAGGAGATAATTACAAATGCTTTAATTGGTTTCGCACTTGTACTTTTGTCTGTTGCCATTTTGTATTTGATTTCAAATACATTAGGTATTGATATTTCAGGTAGTTAATCTAATATGTTGAGAAATGAAGACAATAAAAGAAATTAGTAAACAGATTCCATTGTATTTGGTTATTGGTGGTAAGGAGATTTGGTCTCCGATAGATGTTTCTAAATGGTTTAGTGTTGAAACTATTCTTAATGGCAAAGTTTCTGATGCTATAAGTTTTTTTATTGGCTTTTCAACTATTGTTGCAGTTGCTTTGATAATATTTTCAGGTTATACATTTATTACTGCTGCTGGTGATCCTGACAAGATAGAAAAGGCTCAGAAAGGTATTACTGCTGCTATTGTTGGTATGATAATTGTATTTATTGCAAGTGCCTTGGTTAAATTAGTTATGGGTTTGATAACAAATACAGGTGTATAGGGTTGCAAGTGTGCGTTTGTTTTTATATAATTGTGTTTAGTAAAATAATATTATTCAATTCATACATAAATGAAGACCTCAAAAACAATTGCTAAAGTTTCAGCTGCACTATCTTCAGTTGCTTCTGGCTTATATTTAGCTTCTGCAAGTTTTGCTCAAGTAACTGTTCCTCTTCCTGATTCTCCACTTAATGAAGAGCTTATGCCAATGATGTTTAGATTGATAAACTGGGCTATTGGTATTGCTGCTGTTTTGTCAGTTGTTGTTTTGATTGGTAGTGGTTACCTATATATCACAGCTGCTGGTGATGAAGGTAAAGTAGAGAAAGCTACAAAGACATTGACATTTGCAATAATCGGATTGGTAATCTGTTTCATTTCTGTAATCTTAGTACAATTTGTTCTAAAGCAAATTCTTAAAGTATAGTTATTAAGTTGATATTAAAGTCCCGTATATGTTTGTAGATTTATCATTTCTAAACAGTACGGGATTTTCTAACTTAGAGGAATTTCTGTACTTTTTAATTAATTATGCAATTTCCATTTCAGTTGTTTTAGCAGTAATATCTTTGATACTTGCTGGTTTTAAATATATCTTTTCAATTGGTGATTCTAAGAAAATTGAAGATGCAAATAGATCTTTGCTTTTCTCTTTGATAGGTTTGGTAATTGTTTTTATTGCACCAGCTGTTATAGAATATGTAATTAAGAAAGTCATTTTAGGAGAGTAAATATATGAAAAAAATATACAAAGTTTTACCATTTTTGATGTTATTACCTTCGGCGGTATATGCTCAAACACCTCCTAGATTGGACAATGGGACAATACAAGGTATGGTAGATAGGATTCTTAGTTATTTGTTTCCAATAGCTGGTCTAATATCTGTAATTTTTGTAATAATTGGCGGTTATATGTGGATGACTTCTGGCGGAGATCCTGCAAGGGTTAAACAGGCTCAGGGTACATTAACATGGGCTCTTCTTGGTTTGGGATTTGTACTCCTTTCTGTAGCAATATTAGAGGTTGTCACTAAGTTTATCTCTTAGTAGATGAAAAATAATCAATTCAGAGCGGAAAATTTTTTGAAAAGTCAGGGATATGCTAGGCAAGGTTTAAGACTTATTTTTAAGAATGAAAGAAACTTTAGAATAGATATTTGTGTTGCAATTGTAGTTATTGTTTTTGGTTTTATTTTTAGAATTTCACATCAAGATTGGATTGCTTTGAGTCTCGTTATTTCAATGGTCTTTATCTCTGAATCAATAAACAGTGCAATTGAAGCTTTGTGCGATACGGTATCCTTGGACTACAAGGTAAATATAAAATATGCGAAAGATGTTAGCGCTGGAGCTGTTTTGGTTAGTGCTTTGGTTTCTATAATTACTGGTATACTCGTCTTTATTCCATATATATTTTATTTTGTAAAAAATCTTCTAGCATAGTGTTATAATTAGAAGATGAATAAAAAGCCCCAAAAATTTCTTAAAATATTTTTTGTTTTTTTTCTCTCAATTTACACATTGGTTGTTTTTTCATATCCAGTCTTTTCAGATGAAATTGATGATCTTGAGAATCAAATAGAGGAGAAGACAAATTTAATAGAAGAGAAGAAGAGTGTATTGGAGAATATAGGTGCAAGAATTGCAGAGATTAGTAATAGTAATTATTCTTTGAGTCAGAAGATAAATTTAATTAATGCTGAGATTTCAAGTTTAGAGGAAACCATTAAAGAAAAGGAAACAGAAATAAATGAGAAGTTAGAGCAGATTAGTATAAAGCAAAATGATCTTAGTAGTAAAAAAGTTTTGTTGGATGATATTTCTAGTGATTTGTATATGCAATCTAGGTATAGTTTTTCACAGTTTTTACTTTCGAATGGTAATTGGGATGATTTTGTTGAGAATATATTTGTTAAAAAGAATGTTATTTCTTTTCTTAAAGATGAAATTGAGAAGATTAATATAGATTTTACTAATTTGGCAGAGAGTAAAGCTCAGTTAGATAAAGAGAAAGAAGATTTAGATAAAGAGAAAGAGGATTTGGATAGCTCGTACAAATTATTGGCTGATGAGAAAGCTAAATTGCAAAGAGAATTAAATAGTCAATATGCTCAGAAGAATAGTGTACAAGTGCAAATCGGGAGCTTGTCGAAAAGTATATCTGATCTTCAAAACATGATTCTAGCTATAAAAGGTGGTTCGTATGCCGGTATTGAGAAGGTTTCCTCAAGCTCTTATGAACCAGAGACGCAAAGGGATTACTTTATAAAAAATGCGCCTTCCGGTACTTTTGGGGTTTTTAGCTTTGGTTCTGGTACTCACAGGAATGGTATGAGTCAGTGGGGAGCTTGGGAGAGGAGTGAACAAGGTCAGTCTTACCAACAGATATTAAGTGCTTATTATCCAGGAAGTTCTATTAAAACAGGTATTGCAAAGTTTTCCGGATACGGTACAGAGGCAATTAGTGAAACTATTAATGTAAGTGGTTTCGGTAATGTTAGTCTTGAAAGTTATTATCTACAAGGTATTAGAGAGATCAATCCTGCTTGGAACAATACTGGAGACCTCGAAATTCTGAAAGCACAGGCCATTGCAGCGAGGACATACGCTTTAAATAGGACTAAAAATGGTCGTTCAGCATATCCAATTTGTACTACGACATTGTGCCAAGTTTTTAGTACAGATTTTTACGGAGGGGCTTGGAGTGATGCTGTAAACGCAACGAGGGGTATGGTTTTGGTGAATTCTTCTGGTTATGTATTTTCTTCGGAGTATGCTGCAGTACATGGAGGATATATAAATAATGTTGGTT
>CALLXA010000102.1 GCA_938015795.1 uncultured bacterium
TTTTCCCTTTGTAATCTATCTGTAGAGCTTCTTCATTGTATCTACTACCGTGACAAGAATCGCAATCTACATACATATCAGGTAGGAATTGCATCTCAACTTTTATCTGTCCCTCACCTCGACATTTTTCACATCTTCCACCCTTAACATTGAAACTAAATCGACCTGAATTGTAACCTCTAGCTTTTGCCTCTTTTGTACTTGCAAAAATATCTCTTATATCTGTAAATACACCTGTATATGTTGCTGGATTAGATCTAGGTGTGCGACCTATAGGGGACTGATCTATACCTATGACCTTATCAATATTTTCTAAACCTTCAGCAAAATCATAGCTACCTTCTACCTGTTTTCCTTTCATAATTTTATTTGCTAGCAAAGGAGATAATGTATCATTTATCAGAGATGATTTACCACTGCCAGAAACGCCAGTCACAGCAATAAGCTTTCCTAACGGTATTTTAAGATCAACACCCTTTAAATTATGAGTCTTAACACCTTTGATTATTACTGAATTTGAATTTGTATTTTTTTCAGCCCTCTTGATTTTATCGCCAACATGAAGAACTCCGTTGAGATACTTGGCAGTAAGAGAATCTGATTGCTTGATATCTTCGAAACTACCCTTAGCAGTTATCATCCCTCCGTGCTTGCCCGCTTTGGGACCAACATCAAGTATGAAGTCCGAATGACTCATAGTTTCCTTGTCATGCTCAACTACAACTACTGTGTTTCCTGCATCTCTTAGATCCTCGAGAGATTTAAGTAATTTAGAAACATCACGAGAATGTAAACCTATTGAAGGCTCATCCAGAACATACAGAACTCCTGTTAAACCTGTACCAATTTGAGATGCTAATCTAATCCTTTGAGATTCACCTCCAGAAAGAGTATTAGACTTTCGAGAAAGAGTAAGATAATCAAGACCAACATTATTTAAGAAATTTAAACGATTTAGTATCTCTTTAACAATTGGCTTTGCAATATGCTTCTTATAACCTGATAAAGATAATTTGGTTAAAAATCTTTGTAAATCACCAATAGGCATATTAACTAAATCATCGATATTCTTTTCATTTATAGTTACAGCTAAAGAGTAGGCTTTTAATCTCTTACCATTACATATCGGACATACTGAATCAACCATGTATTTCTCGATATCCTGTCTTGCGTAATCAGAAGATGTCTCTTTATATCTTCTCTTCATTTCATTAACAATACCTTCATACTGTGCATCATACTGTCTATTTTTACCAAATCTATTTGTATATGCTATTGAATAAGAGTCTTTTGTACCTTTACCAAAGAAAATCAAATCAAAAATTTCTTTACTATACTTACTAATAGGGGTTTTTAGATCAAAACCATGCTCTTTTGCAACTTGTTCCAGGATACTAAGAGTCCAACTACCTTCTTTTGTTGTTCTATTTGACCAAGGAAAAATACCACCCTCTAAAATTGTTAAGTCAGGATTATATATCATTTCTGTATCTATCTCTTTTATAATTCCCATACCAGAGCAATGGCTACATGCACCTTCAGGAGCATTGAAAGAAAAAGAAGATGGTTCTATTTTGGGATATGAAATTCCACATTTTTGACAAGTATTTTTTTCTGAAAAAAACAATTCCTCATTATCAAGTAACACCTTAACTTCACCATCTGATTGAGTTATAGCTAACTCTATACTATCGGTCAACCTCTTCTGGTATTCATCTTTGTTATCTTTATATTGTGAAAAACTCAATCTATCTATAACTAAATCAATATTATGCTTCTTGTTCTCATCCAGTTGTATATCCTCGGCATCATCTAGAAGATATGTATCACCATCAATAAGAACCCTTAAGAAACCTTTACTTAGCAATTTAGAAAGTAGGGCAGAAAACTCTCCCTTTCGGTTCTTTATGATAGGTGAAACAACCTGCAAATTTTTAGAACCTTCGATGACATTACTGAGTACTTTATTTGCTATCTCTTGTATGGTTTCAGATTCTATTTCGTTTCCACACTTGGGACAATGTGCAACACCGACATGACCGTAAAGAAGTCTTAAATAACTATAAATCTCTGTTATTGTACCAACGGTTGATCTTGGATTATTACCTGTAGTTTTTTGATCTATAGAAATAGCAGGGGATAGACCAGTTATTGAATCAACATCAGGTTTCTTCATAATGCCTAAGAATTGCCTAGCATATGAAGACAATGATTCAACATATCTTCTTTGACCCTCTGCATACAAAGTATCAAAAGCTAAAGAAGATTTACCACTACCAGAAACACCAGTAAAAACAATCAACTTATTTTTAGGAATTTCTACAGATACGTTCTTTAGGTTGTTCTCTTTAGCACCTTTTATTATTATTTTCTCATTATTCATAGCAACATTAATTATATCATAGAATGAATAATCTAGAATTATGAGGAAATATTGTTATATACAAAACTATTGATTATTTGTTAACAAAATTTAATATTCTATAGGATAGACTTTGTGCATTATGGAAAAACACTATTTTCTATGATAAACTTGCTTTGTGCACCCGTAGCTCAAAAGGATAGAGCAACGCACTCCTAACGCGTAGGTTGTTGGTTCGATTCCGACCGGGTGCGATTTCCTTAATTGATGATCAACTGCTTTATTCTGAATGAAGATTTCTCATTCTCAAGAATATTTTCCAATACAACTATATTCTCATTTGAACTTGTAATTAGAGTATTTTCATACAAAGTGGTATCAACTAATGAATTCATATTTTCACCATCTATATCAATTACAAAAAGAGAACCATCATCTATATAAGAGATAAATGAAGAGTTTGATAACCATTGATAATTTGAAGTCTTCTCAATATCCGAAAGAATATTCTTTGAACCTATAACAACAGTATGGTCAGCTTCTTCTTTTGTAAATGTGAAAATATTTACACCAAGAGAATCTTTGTAAAGAAGTCTTTTCTGATCTGGTGAGTATGCAATTAAATCAGCAGGGTAGGCACTAACCATTAAGTATTTGGAATCTTCAATATTGTACCAATAAGTTGCTAAATCAGTTTTAATGAAAATTCCTTTTGTATCATGATTTATATCTATTGATTGTACTGATCCTATAGACTGAGTGCATTCAGGAGAATTAGTAAATGGTTCGCAAATGAAAACATTCTTAGACTCTCTATCTTCTCGATATGACTTTATATAATTTTCATTCTTTTGGAAATACATATTATCAAGTATCAACGAGATATTGCTTCCATCTAACTTCCTCTGTGTCAGATCATAGGTATAGATATTGTCTCTTTTATTCTCCGGGTCTTCTTTTATTAAATAAAAAAAACCAAGCGTATCTGTTGAATAGATATATTTCTCTGAATCATTCTTTTTTAACAACAAATATTTTGTATCTCTCTGAAGATCGTAAGAAATAATATCTGCATCAGACTCTAGGATTAAGTAATTATTATCCTTTGACCAATTTCTTGTATAGTTATCAAAGCCATTAATATTAAGCTTTCTAAGATCTGTAACAAGAACATTTTTAGATGTATCCAATAAATAGCTTTCAGAGTTATATGTTAAGATAGCGAGTTTACCATTTGTAGAAAGATCTAATTCAATAGCAAAATCGTCATTGCCTTGGAAAGAGGTTAAAACAAAAGGATTATTACTAAAATCCCAAAAAGCAGGATTTGTATTGTAGCTCCAAAGATTATAAGTATAAGTGAACTCTGAACCTTCAGGATTTATAACTTTTGTTAAAAAAATAATACTATCTTGATATCTACTTATCCAACTTTTAATAAACTCTTCATCCTTTGAAAATAGTTCTTTCTCTTCGAAGGTTTCCTTTATTAACCATACGAAAATAGGGGTAGATTTTTCTTTTTTTATCTCTATATTTTTAATCCAATCCCGATAGTTATCTTTCTTAACACTAATGTCATATCTACCTACATTTAAATTTAAACTTTTAGGAGTGCGTCCCTTGTTTTCTCCATTTACGGTTAATGTTGATAAGCTAGGATCAGATTCTACTGTTAAAACACCAGTTTGAAGAATCTCTCTATTGAAAATATCTACTCTCCAACCATTAGCATATAAATATATTAAAATGGCACCAAGATACACAAACAAGGTTATCATTACAGATATAATAGCTGTTTTTGAAAAAATTTTTTCCTTCATAGCTCTAAAGTATATCATATTGTTTTTGATTATTTGAATTGTTGATATAATGAAAAGATATGTTAGCTAAAAAATTAGGTATCGATTTGGGTACTGCAAACTCAATAGTTTTTGTACAAGGCGAGGGAATCGCCTTTATTGAGCCAACTGTAGTTGCTATAGATACAAACACATATACTGTAATTGCTGTTGGTACAGAAGCTAAAGCTATGATAGGTAAAACACCAGAGAATATAATAGCTAAAAGACCATTAAGAAGCGGAGTTATTGCAGATTCAAGAGTCACAGAAGCTTTGTTGAAATATTTCCTTGATAAGGCATTGGGAAAAGCAAGATTTTTTAAACCAGACGTAGTTATAAGTGTACCTGCAGGAATAACAAGTGTAGAGGAGAGAGCTGTTTTAAAGGCAGCTAATGCTGTTGGCGCAAAGAACATAACTCTCTTACCAGAGCCATTATTAGCTGCATTAGGAGCTGGATTACCAATACATACTTCATCTGGAAATATGATTGTAAATTTAGGAGGTGGAACAGCTGAAATTGCAGTTATCTCTTTAGATGGAGTTGTTGAATATGAATCTCTAAGAATAGCGGGAGATGTAATTAATGAATATATAATCTCATATATGAGAAAAAGAAGAGGTGTATTAATAGGCGAACAAACTGCTGAAAGAATAAAAATGAAGATAGGATCTGCAGTAGAAATTAAAAATCCAAGAAAAATAGAAGTAAGAGGAAGAGATGTCGGTGGAGGACTTCCTAAATCAGTCATAGTCGATTCAAACGATGTAGCACGTGCTGTAGAGAGGCCATTGAGAATGATAATAAAAAGCATTCAATCAGTATTAGAAAGAACACCGCCTGAACTATCGGCTGATATTATAGATAGAGGAATCGTAATGAGTGGTGGTACATCCATGCTTAGAAATTTAGATAAACTTTTTTCAAAAGCAACAGGAGTTCCTGCACATGTCGCAGATGATCCATTATACTGTGTTGCTAAAGGTACTGGTATTGCATTAGAATTAATGGCAAACAGTGATAGAAAATTCAGTTTTAACAGAGATTTCAGGAGATAAATTAATTAATAGAAACAATGTTCTTTAAGAAAAATGATAAAAACATAAGCTTGTCAGAAGTCACAAAACTATTGGATTCTTTAAAAATTCCTACAGCATTGGTATTTACACCTACAAACTTAGAGATAGAGAAAAAGAAATTCTTTGACTCTGATAAATATAACCCAGAATTTAGATACAGAATAGTTAAAAATAATAACGAATCAATATTTAAACAATTACTTTCGGTAAAAGAGATATCTGATGTAGATCCGAGAATATCTCAATTCTATATTGAATTGATAAACGCAAAAAAAGAAGCCAGTGACCTTATGCATGCAGTCGGATACAATGATGCCGTTACTGAAATATCAGTAAATAGATATAAAAAGCCATCTCCAAAACTTTTTAGAAATGCATGCAGAATTTTGAGAGGAAATGTGGGGAAGTATAATTTATCTGATAGTAAAACCAAGCGAGGTGAAATATTAAAATATGATGAAATTGTTAAGGTATTTAATATTGTATTCGAAGAACTTGGATTAGAAGGATGGTCTGTTAATCAGTCGATAAATATTGCAAAAAACGAAGTTAAAGTAGGAGTCAAAAGAAAAGAAATATTAATGGATTCTAATATTGAAAGATCTCAATTCAAATTAAGAAAAACATTAGTACATGAAGTAGGCACACATGTATTAAGAGCATATAACGGTTTAAATAGTGGTTTTGATGCCTTAAGCAAGCCAAACTTACCTTCATACATAGATATTGAAGAAGGCTTAGCAACTTGGAACGAATATGATATGGGACTCTTAACAGAAGATTGGCTAAAAAAGAAAGCTGCACTAGTCTGGGCTATATACATAGGGCAGGATATGTCTTTCAGAGAACTATACAACGCTATGTTAGGAGTTTTACCAAAAAAATCAGCTTTTGATATTGTATATAGAGTAAAAAGAGGACTAGAAGACACTAGTGAACCAGGAATATATACAAAAGATGCTGCATACTTCAGAGGATTTAGAAAAGTATTAAATAAACTCGATAATGATCCAACACTATATTCAAAACTCTATGCAGGTAAGATCGATTTCAAGCAATGTCTATGGGTTGATGAAGGACTTATCAAAAAACCATTAATCGTTCCAACAAAAGAAGTATGGAAAAATATATTTAAAAAAGCAAGAATATAGTTACCTATCTTTAAAAGAATCGATAATAACCTCCGCAATATTAATCGGATCTCCTTCGATCTTTGTCTCGTATGCCTTGAATCCAGGATGAAGACTAATTTCTTGAATATATGGCTTATCTTTAATAAACATAAAATCAACAGCCATAAAATCAGCATCTAAGACATGCGCAAATTTCTCAGCTATCTCACGAATCTCCTTATCAGGATTATTATACATACTATATATACCATCATTAACAGTCATAAAACCATCCTTGGCCTCTCTTATCCACCCCCCAACAACCTTTCCTAGGCTAACAAATATTCTCATATCTTTACCAACAGGGGAAAACTCTTGAATAAAAAAATGATTAAGTTTCTTATCTCTTAAAAATTCCTGCTTATAATCTTCAACCTTATCTAGTTTATAAACATTCTTCTTAACCTTCTTTTTACCATCTATCATTTGTAAACGATTTACACCTGCATATTCTTTAATAATCAGAGGATAGCTATTTAAAATATCTCTTGGTTTAGAATAATCACCATCAGTTCTGAAATATGTTTTAAAGAAGGGGATACCATATTGTGAACATATCATTGCCATTGATATTTTGTTGTAGTAGGGCATGTTTTTAATTGCAGCTGAATTTTGTACGAGTATTTTTTTTCCAGGATTGTTTACATTATATTGTTCAATATGATCTATAATGAACCTCTTGTATTGATATTCTCGACCATTGCTTAATGAGTGTCCTCTAAAGATAATGTGAGTGAACTCTGTAATATCCTTGCTGTTAGCCAATATTTTTGTTTCACTGTTTGTAAACACAAACTCTAACTCATCATTATATGCGAAATGATAAGGTATTCCTCTTCTGTCTAACTCTTCCATTATTCTAACATCTGCAGTAGGATATTCTCCCATTGAATCTACAGAAACTCTTTGCCTCTTGTCTATAATTAGGTATTCCATTTTAGATTGTATACTTTTTAAGTTATATCAAGGACTATTGTATATTTTTAACAAAAAATTAATATTATATGGGTTAAAATATTTTGATTTTCTTTATATATCCTTTTCTTTTATATTTCTTTATTATTTTCATATAATCTCTATTTGATCTGTTTTCTCTGCTAATGAAAATGTAATCTATTCTATCAAAGCCTAATCCATTTTCTTTAACTTGTTCCCAATCCCTGTAGTGTAAAATTATATTATCTAAAGAAGCATTAACTTTAAGTGCTTCTGTAGCTTTCCATCTTGTTAAATCAGTATTCATTAGTAATGAATTTATCGAAAGATTACCATCTTTGTACTCACCTGTAGTTTCTCCGTTTTTTATAATCCTTTTCTTTCTTAGAACTGTTAATGGATCATCAATAGAGTATCCAACATACACTATCTTTTTTGTATGACAGTCCTGTAGTAGTTCTTGGATGAATTCTTCTGCTACATCTTCTCTTGATTCTCCGATGGTTGGGTAGAAGTTTAAGTACGCTTCTGGCATAGTATTAACTTCTAGTATCCCACCATTTTCTTTTGTTAATGGTTTACTAATATCTTTACACATAATGTCTGCTCCTA
>CALLXA010000103.1 GCA_938015795.1 uncultured bacterium
TTTTAATACATTCTTTACCTTTTCTTTTAATATGGCATACCATAGCTCTTCTTGCGGATTCAATTTCTCTAGCATTTATCCATCCATTAGCCATAGATTTTAGACCATACTCTCCAAATGCAACCTTGTCATTTGTATTAGCTACTCCTCCCATTTTACCACGGAAATCTTTCTTATATTTTCTTTTTTTAGGTTGTAACATATATCTTCTTTAATAATTAATCTTCATTTTCAACTACCATTTTATCGCCTTTATACACCCAAACTTTTATACCCATAAGACCAGCATCAATTGTTTTTGCTGTATCTTCAGCATAATCAACATCAGCTTTTAATGTTTGTGCTGGTACCGAACCTGCATTTACCTTTACTGTTCTAGCTTGACTTGCATTATTAATTCTTCCTGAAACCCAAATTCTAATACCTTTTGCTCCTGCAGCCATAGCTTTCTCTTTAGCACTTACAGTTAACAACTTTGATGGTTGCCTTCTTTCAATACCACTAGCTATATTTCTAGCAATTATATGAGCAGAGATATCAGCTTTTTTAACTTCTCTAATCTTAACTTCTATTTGCTTTCTTAATTTTTGACTCAATTGTTTTTGTAATTTATCAATTCCCTCACCACCTCTTCCAATCGCAACGCCTGGTCTTGCTACATATGCTATTATTTCAACTTTATCCAATGATCTATTTATCTCTATCTTATCAATTCCAGCATCTTTCATAGCTGTTTTTACAAATTCTCTTATTTTTAGATCTTCTGCAAATATTTTAGGAAACTTAGATTTTTCTGCATACCAAACAGAATTCCAAGTCTTATTAATCCCCATTCTAATTGCATTTGGATTTACCTTTCTTCCCATTATTTAACTTTTAATTCTAAATTAAGATTTGATCTTCTTTTATAGTTTCTACCTACCTTACCTCTTGATTGGAATCTAGCTCTTTTCAAAGTCCTAGCCTCATCTACACAAGCTTTACTTATTACCAAAGCATCTTTATCAACATTGTACAGCTCTCTTGCATTAGCTATTCCAGATAACAAGGCTTTCTTAACAATTAAAGAACCCTTTTTATTCAAAAATTCTAGTATATCCAATGCCTTATCAGCATTCTTTTCTCTTATAGTATCAACAACCAATCTCAACTTCTGAGGAGATTGTGCTACATCTTTAACTTTTACTTTTGCTATTTTCTCTTTCATCGTTATATCTTTTAATTAATTACTCTTCAAATCTACCACTACTACCATATACCTTTGCTAACTTACCTTTCTTTGCATGTCCCTTGAACTTTCTTGTTAAAGAAAATTCTCCTAATTTATGTCCTATCATTGATTCTTCTACCAATACTTCTTCATGTTTTTTACCATTATGTACCAAAAATTTCATTCCTACCATTTCAGGAGTGATTGTAGATGGTCTAGACCAAGTTTTAATTGGTTTCATATCACCAGTATTCCTAGCTTTTGTTATCTTCTCTTGTAATTTTTTATCTATATATGGTCCTTTCTTTAATGATCGAGACATATCTTTAACTCAAAAATTTATATTTTAGACTTAGGTCTTCTCTTTGTTGTTTTTCTCTTTATAATAAATCTGTTAGTTCTCTTATTCTTTCTTGTTTTTGTACCAATTCTATGACCCCAAAGATCCTTAGCTGCACCACCGATAACACCTTTCCCTTCACCACCACCGTGTGGGTGTTGTACTGAATACATAGCCATACCCCTTACCGATGGTCTCCATCCCAAGTTTCTTCTTCTACCAGCTTTACCTAATTTAACATTTAACTTATCTTCATTACCAACCTGCCCAATTGTTACCATACTTCTTCCAGATACTAATCTAATTTCACCAGAAGACATTTTTATTTGTACAAATTTTCCAGTAGGATCAATACCTTGAACTATTATTTCTTGTCCAGCTGATCTTCCAAATACAGCTCCTTTACCAGGTACATTTTCAACACAGTGAACAGAAGTACCTGAAGGGACATTCTTAATCATCATTGAGTTTCCAGGTAAAACATCTGTCTTTTCTCCAGAAACCAACATATCACCGATATTTACTCCTCGAGGTGCAATTATATATCTTTTTTCACCATCTGCATACTGTAAAAGTGCTAAATGTGCAGTTCTATTAGGATCGAAATAGAAACCTAATACTTTTGCAGGAATATCAAATTTATCTCTCTTAAAATCTATAACTCTTCCTCTTCTCTTGAAACCACCACCTCTATGTCTAACTGTAACTTTACCCTGATTATTTCTACCAGATATCTGCTTTTTAGCATATGTAAGACTTCTAGGTCCAGACTTTTTTTCCAAGCTAGATCTATCCTCTAGTTTAGTATGCCTCAAAGTCGATGTTGTAGGTTTGTATGATTTAACTGCCATTGTTATATATTTAAGAATTCATCAATTTTATCACCCTTTTTAAGAGTTACTATTATTTTTCTCATATCGGACTTTCTATATTTCTTGTTTGTTTTCCAATTGTTAAACAACTTACCAGGTCTTACTACAGAATTTAAGTTTACAACTTTTACTTTATATTTATTCTCAATAGCCATTTTAAATTCAATCTTATTAATTCCTCTTGGTACTAAGAAAGTATATTTATTACTTGCATTAGCCAAGCCATAGCTTTTCTCAGATACAACTGGTTGTAATTCAATCTTTTTATTTTCCATCTATTAACCTTTCTTCAAGTATTTTAACAACATCTTTATCCATCAATATTTTTTTAAATCCAGCAAGATGTTTTGCATTAAGTTTTTTTGCACTCATA